>QOPV01000030.1 GCA_003331265.1 Cryomorphaceae bacterium
AAACGGAATTGAAGTTATGGATATTGCCAAAAGATTAATTGATTATGGTTTTCATGCGCCTACTGTATCTTTCCCTGTTCCAGGAACAATGATGATAGAACCAACAGAAAGTGAAAATTTAGATGAAATTGACCGTTTTTGTGATGCTATGATTTCTATAAGATCTGAAATTGATAATTGTTCCAAAGACGATAAAAATAATTTACTTTGCAATGCTCCACACACAATTAAAATGATTAGTTCGGATAATTGGAATTTCCCATATTCAAGAGATGAAGCTGTATTCCCTTTACCTTTTGTCTACGAAAATAAATTTTGGCCCTCAGTTAGAAGAGTTGATGACGCATTTGGTGACAGAAATCTTATATGTACATGTTTACCAATAGAATCATATTTAGAAAGCTAGGTTATTAATATTAAGTTTTCTATTTTGCAAAAAGAAATTTGAACTATATGTCAATATGTATAACTGGAACAGGTTCTTATATTCCAGAGCTAATTAAAAAAAATCAAGATTTTTTAGATAATACATTTTTAAACACTGATGGAACCAATTTCAAAGTATCCAATGAAGTTATTATTAAAAAATTCCAAGCTATCACGGGGATTGAAGAACGTAGGTATGCTAAAAAAAATTATAATTCCTCTGATTTAGCCTTTTTTGCTGCTGA
This sequence comes from Cryomorphaceae bacterium, assembly GCA_003331265.1. GTDB lineage: Bacteria > Bacteroidota > Bacteroidia > Flavobacteriales > Flavobacteriaceae > MAG-121220-bin8. The sequence continues at coordinate 672 of QOPV01000030.1, forward strand.
AAAAGCAATTACAGATTCCCAAATAAATAAAGAATCACTTGATTACATTATTGTTGCTCATAATTTTGGAGATGTTAATTACGGTACAAAGGAATTCGATCAGCTTCCTAGCTTAGCTGCTAGGGTTAAATACAAACTAAAAATCAATAATCCAGATTGTGTTTGTTATGATTTAATATTTGGATGCCCAGGTTGGGTTGAGGGAGTTATTCAAGCTCAGGCATTTATTAAAGCACGAATGGCTAAAAGATGTTTAGTTATTGGGGCAGAAACACTTTCGAGAACTTTTGATACAACTGACAGAGATTCCATGATATTTTCTGATGGTGCAGGAGCAACAATAATTGAAAAACAAGATGATAAATTAGCTCGGGGAATTCTTGCTCATAAATCATGTACGTTTTCAACAGAAAATACTTATGATTTATTTTTAGGGGATTCATTTAATCCTAATGAAAAATCAAAAGACAGATATATTAAAATGCATGGACATAAAATTTATGAATTTGCAATAACTAAAGTTCCACAAGCATTAAAAGAATGTTTAGAAGCCAGTGGAAAATCAATTCGTGATGTTAAGAAAATATTTTTACATCAAGCTAATGAAAAAATGGATGATGCCATGGTCGATAGATTTTATAAATTATATGATTTAACTAGGCCAGAAAATGTAATGCCTATGTCAATAAGCAAACTTGGTAATAGCTCGGTAGCTACAATTCCAACTTTATTTGATTTAGTGAAAAATAATAAAATAAAAAATCACTCTTTAAAAAAAGGCGACGTTATCCTTTTTGGAAGTGTTGGTGCTGGAATGAATGTTAATGCAATAACTTATCAAGTTTAATTTTTCTTAAAATAAGTTTTCTTTTCCAGAATTTTAAGTCAATATTCATAACTTTGATTAATTAAATACAGTATGTTTTATTTAAATGACATTGGTAGATATTTTATTATGATAAGAATGTCATTTTTTAAACCTTGTAAATGGAAAGTTTTAAAAAAATTAATTTTTAAGGAAATAAATGATTTAATAATTGAATCCATCCCAATAGTTTCGATACTTTCATTTTTTATTGGAGCTGTAATATCAATTCAAACTGCTTTAAACCTTAGTAATCCTTTTCTTTCAAAATCTTTAATAGGTTTCGCGACAAGGCAATCTGTTATTTTAGAATTTGCACCAACTTTTATGTCCATAATTATGGCAGGAAAAGTAGGATCTTATATAACATCAAGTATTGGAACAATGAGAGTAACAGAGCAAATAGATGCTTTAGAGGTTATGGGCATAAATCCGCTTAATTATTTAGTGTTTCCTAAAATAATTGCACTTTTATTTTATCCTTTTGTAATAACTATAGCAATGTTTACAGCTATTTTCGGAGGGTTTTTAGCAATGACATTTGCTGGAGTTCCTAGTGAAGCATTTATTACTGGGATTCAAATGGATTTTGAACCTTATCATGTATTTTATTCATATATAAAAACAATTCTGTTTGCAATAATATTAGCAACTGTTCCAGCGTACCACGGATATTACATGAAAGGCGGCGCGTTAGAAGTGGGGAAAGCAAGCACCTCATCTTTTGTATGGACATCTATTATAATTATTGTTGTCAATTTTATTATAACTCAACTATTACTAAGCTAATGATAGAAGTAAAAGGATTAGTAAAATCGTTTGATGGAAATATGATATTAAATAATATTTCTACTGAATTTGTTCAAGGAAAAACGAATTTGATTATTGGACAAAGCGGATCAGGAAAAACAGTTTTAATTAAATGTTTGTTAGGGCTTCATTCTCCTGATGATGGGGAAATAGTTTACGATGGAGTATCTAATAGAAATATGACACAAGCTGAAAAAACATTGCTTAGAAGAGAAATGGGAATGGTATTTCAGGGAAGTGCACTTTTTGATTCTATGAGTGTTTTAGAAAATGTAATGTTCCCATTAAAAATGCTTACTAAAAAACATAATGATGAAATCGTTCAAAGAGCAGTGGATGCTATTAAGAGAGTTGAATTAAAAAAGGCAAAAGAAAAACTACCTTCTGAACTTTCTGGGGGAATGCAAAAAAGAGTAGCTATAGCAAGAGCGATAGTCATGAATCCAAAATACTTGTTTTGTGATGAACCCAATTCTGGACTTGATCCAAAAACAGCTATTGTAATCGATAATTTAATTCAAGAAATTACTAAGGAATACAATATAACTACAGTAATTAATTCTCATGATATGAATTCCGTTATGGAAATTGGTGAAAAAATAGTATTTCTTGAAAACGGAATAAAAAATTGGGAAGGAACTAATAAAGAAATATTTTCAACTAAAAATAAATCAATTACAGATTTTGTTTACTCCTCGGAACTTTTAAAAAAAGTAAAAAAGTTTTTATAATTCAATTTCTCTTGTTAAAACAAATGAATCATTAGATAGTTTGAAGTTGATCCATTTCCTGATTTTCAGTTCTTGATTTTCAATAAATTCTTCAGAAACTTTTTTTGACCATTTAGCATTAAATACTGGAATTGTATCATTTACATTGCTACTATAATCAATCGTTTTTTCATAACTAAAATCGATTATATCTTCAAAATTAATTTCAATCTCTTCAATTATAGAGTTAAATAAATCATTGATTTTTTCTCGTTTTTCAAGTTTATCTAATTTTTCTCTCAAGATCTCAATCTCACGATTTTTATTATATAAATCTATAGAGTCTCTATATCTCAGTTCGGAAAGAAAACGCTTTTGCTCTTTGAAATCATTTTCTAAATTCTGTTGATTAAAAATAATTTTGGTTAATGATAAAGAAGGGTATTTCTTTATTTTAGCGTTTAGCAAATTTATAGCTTCATCTGAAATTGGATCTAATCCAAATGTATTTAAAATTATTTTAGATTCTTTGTCTTTCCAAGGTAAAGAATATTTTTTTTGGTTCTTATTTGAGTCATATCTTTTAATTGCCGTGCTTTCTAAATAATCTTTATTTTTTAAACCATCGAGTTCAGTCTTTAAAAATTCATTAGCAGAGCTATTAAAATTACTTTCATTTAAAACTTCCAAAAACGTAACTAAAGCAGGGATAATCATTAAAATAGAAAAGAATGTTACTAGCCTAGCTATAAATGTTCTTCTTTTTGAGTTGATATAATTAATCATTGGGAAACGAAGAAGCTTGATCACTAAATAAGTAGCTAAAACAATGTATAAAGTATTTATCATAAATAAATACATAGCCCCTCTTGCAAATTCCATGTTTCCAGTTGCTAATCCAAAGCCAACTGTACATAAAGGTGGCATAAGAGCAGTTGCTATTGCCACACCATATATAACAGAAGATATGGTCCCTTTTTTTGTTCTAGCTATTATAAGGGCTAATCCCCCAAAAAAAGCAATTAAAATATCTCTTATATCAGGCTTTGTTCTAGATAAAAACTCTGAAGATTCTTCTCTTAGAGGGAAAAAAGCAAAAAATAAATAAGCAGTTACAATACTCAAAACCACCATTATTATAAAGTTTATTACAGATTTTTTAAGAGTTTCTAAATCATTAATAGCTATTGACATACCAAAACCTAAAATAGGACCCATTAATGGAGAAATTAACATTGCACCTATTACGACAGGGATAGAATTAGCATTAAGGCCAACAGATGCAACAAAAATCGAACAAATCAAAATCCATGCAGTTGCACCTTTAATTGAAATATCTTCTTTAATTGAATTTAAAGTAGATTCCTTATCGGTGTTTTGACTAAAGTCTAAAGTTTCTTTAAAGAATGAAGATATAAATCCTCCAATATTAAGAGGACTCTTTTCACTGCTAGAGTGACTTTTAAGATTATCATCTTCTGAAAAATTAAACTTTGACTCCATTACTATTTTTGCTTTAATCCGGTTAAATCAGATGAACTTCTAATTTTATCGCCTAAACCATCAATCATTTCAATATTATATTTTTTACAAATAGAAGTTTCAGGAACTTCTTTTGTAGATCTATCCCCTCCATTAGCAAAAATATCTGGTTTTAGGAATTCAAGAGAAGCACAAACTGTTTTATCTTTATCAATTGATAAAAAAACTTCATCTACCATTTTCAGACATCTAACTATTTCAACTCTATCAGCTTCATCCATAAAAGGTTTTCCTTTTTTTAAAACGCACTGATGATTATTATTAACAATAACAATTAGTTTTTCTCCAAATTTCTTTGCTAGTTTTAAATATTCTAAATGGCCAATATGAACTGGATCGAAATATCCACTAACTGCTACTGTTTTCATAATTTTTTACTTTTTCTACTTTAGTTACTGGTGAAAATAAATATTTTCTCTTAGATTTAACCTCTTCACATACATATCTTTTCCTTAATTTACCTATTTTCCTATATATTTTATTTTTATTGTGTTTAAACAAATTTTGATTTAAAATATCAAATAAAAAAACACTAATACCTTCATCATCGTATTTACTGAGTGAAACTACTAAATCAATATCTGAGTCAGTGGTTGCAGAGGGGTTTTTTAAATATTTGGCTAATTTTGAAAGGATTTCGTCAGGAAAAATTAGATTATTTAAAAAAGGTAACATCAATAATTGAAACATATTTTTCCATTCAATTCCATGAGGCTTTACCCTTCTTTTTGTGTTTTTATTAACTCTGAAATGTGCTAATTCGTGAATTAATGTAATTAAAAATCTGTACTTGTTCTTTATATGATTAATGGTAATTTGACTCGAACCATCCCTAAATTTTTTAAAATCTCCATATTTAGTTTTTCTAATTTTAACAACCTTTATTATAAGGTTATCCTCATTTATTAAATTTTTAACTAGGCTAATAGATTTATAGGGAATACAATTTAAAACTTCGTTTCTTATCATGGATTTGTGTTGGAAACAGGAATAATTTTTCCATTAAAAAAATTATTTCCCTCAAGAGAAAATTTATAAATAAAATTGGCCATTTCAGATGAAGAAATATTTGCTTTGTATCCGGGGAAGGCTTCCTCTAACATTTCAGTTTGTACAGCTCCTAAAGCAAGAGTATTAAAACTAATCCCTTTATCTTTAAATTCCTCAGCAAGCATTTCAGTTAATATATTTAAAGCGCCCTTGCTACTTGAATAAGCAGATAAACCTGGGAATTTACTAGACCCACCTATTCCTCCAATACTACTAATATTCACAACGTGACTTTTAGTTTTAAATCTTGAAATTAGTTGCCTAATTAGTTCTGCTACTCCAAATACATTTACCTTATAAACATATTGAAAGTCTTCAAATGAAGTTTCATTGAATGGTTTATTAATTAAAGTACCCGCATTGTTAATTAATATATCTATTTTTTTAAATTCTTTAAAAATTAATTTTATTGTTTTGTTAATTGATGCTGATGAGGATATATCTAGATAGTGTGAATGAACATTCTTTAATTTCAAATTAGAAATTGGTTTGGTATTTCTTGATAATGCAATTACTTTATAATCATTTTCATTAAAAAGCTTAACTAATTCAAATCCAATTCCCCGACTGGAACCAGTAATTATTACATTTTTCATGAAATTAGATTTTAAAATTAAACCAACATTGTAACAGGGTTCTCAATATATCCCTTGAGAGTTTCTAAAAATAATGAACCTGTCACTCCATCAACTGTCCTATGGTCACAGGCTAAAGTTAACTTCATATTGTTTCCAATTTGAATTTTATTATCCTTCACAACAGGTTTTTGAACTATACTTCCTACAGAGAGAATTGCCGAATTTGGTTGATTAATTATTGAAGTGAATTCATTAATGCCAAACATCCCCAAATTTGAGACAGTAAATGTGCTGCCTTCCATATCATTTGGACTTAATTTCTTGTCTCGTGATTTTGATGCAAAATCTTTCACTTCTAAACCAATATCTGTAAGAGATTTTTCATTTGCAAATCTTATAACTGGAACAACTAAGCCATCAGGAACACCGACTGCTACACCAACATGAACGTGATGATTTAGTCTCATTTTATCTTCAAACCACTGAGAATTAACTCTGGGATGAAGTTTTAAAGCTATTGCGCAAGCTTTTACAATGATATCATTGAAAGATATTTTTGTATCTGGTAATGTATTGTATTGTTTTCTAAAAGCAATAGCATTATCCATATCACATTCAATATTTAAATAATAATGAGGAGCTGAAAATTTAGATTCTTTTAATCTTCTAGCAATAGCTTTTCTCATTTGAGAATTTTCTATTTCTTCAAAACTTTCTGTCCCTTCTACAATATTTTCAACTTTGGGTATTGACTGCTTTTCTAACTTATTTTCTTTCGAAGTTTGAGGTGATTTAGAAAAATGAGTTTCAACATCTAGCTTGGTGATTCTACCGTTATCCCCTGAACCATGGACGGTTGATAAATCAATATTTTTTTCCTTGGCAATTTTTTTTGCAAGCGGAGATGCAAGCACTCTATTTGATGAAATTTGATCTTGATTTTCAATTACCGGCTTTTCTTTTAATTGTTCAATTTCATTTAATTGTTCAGGCTTAGAAATATCTAAATTTTCAGACTCATCAACGTTTTTGAGAACTGATTGAAAATCAGCATTTTCCTCACCAATTATAGCTAATAAACTATCAACTAAAGCTGTCTCACCCTCATTTATGCCTATATACAAAAGAGTACCCTCATAAAAGGATTCGAATTCCATTGTAGCTTTATCAGTCTCTATTTCTGCTAAAATATCACCCTCTTTAACTTGATCTCCAATATTTACAAGCCAACTGGAAACAGTGCCTTCCTCCATTGTATCGCTTAATCTTGGCATTTTAATTACCTGAAAATTATTATTCTTTGATTTTAAATCAATATTATTGTCAGGATTATCATCAGATTTTTCAGTTTCTTTAATTTGCTCTACTAAATCTAACTGTCCACTAATTTTTGAGTCATTATTTAATAACGACGTTATATCTTCATCTTTTTCTCCAACAATTGCCAATAAAGAATCTACAGAAGCCGTCTCACCCTCTTTAACACCTATATGTAAAAGAGTTCCTTCGTGAAAGGATTCAAATTCCATTGTAGCCTTATCAGTCTCTATTTCTGCTAAAATATCACCTTCCTTAATATCATCTCCAATATTTACGATCCACTTGGCCACAACTCCTTCTTCCATGGTATCGCTCAATCTCGGCATATTAATTATTTGGGCCATTATTTTAATTTGTGGGATATGAAATTATAATTTTCTTCTTCGTAGACTGCATCATACATTACATTTTTTTCAGGGTAAGGAGAGTCTTCAGCAAATTTTTCACATTCTAGAACTTTCTCTTTAACTAATCTATCAATATTTGAAATTTCTTGTTCAGTAGCAAAATCGTTTTCTAAAATCACTTTTTTTACTTGAGTTATAGGGTCAATTTTACGGTATTCATTAACTTCATCTTTTGTTCTATATTGTTGAGCATCCGACATAGAATGCCCTCTGTATCTATATGTTTTCATTTCTAAAAAAGTAGGGCCTTCATCATTTCTAGCTCTTTTAATTGCCTCGTCTAAAGCTTCTGCTGCTTTAATTGGATCCATTCCATCTACTGGTCCACAAGGCATTTCATAACCTAAACCAAGTTTCCATATATCAGTGTGACTGGAAGTTCTTTCTACTGATGTTCCCATTGCATATCCGTTATTCTCAACAACAAAAACCACAGGTAACTTCCAAAGCATAGCTAAGTTCAAAGTTTCATGTAAAGAACCTTGTCTAACTGCCCCATCACCCATAAAACATAAAGTTACTGCTCCTCTATTAAAATATTTGTCTCCAAAAGCCATACCTGCTCCAAGAGGAATTTGGCCTCCAACTATCCCGTGTCCTCCATGAAACCTATGTTCTTTGGAAAAAATATGCATTGATCCTCCCAAGCCCATAGATGTACCAGTTGACTTTCCATATAATTCAGCCATAACTTTTTTTGGATCTACGCCCATTCCAATTGGCATAACATGATTCCTGTATGCAGTTATCATTCTATCTTTATTCAAATCCATTACATGAAGAGCACCAGCTAAAACAGCTTCTTGACCATTATATAAATGTAAAAACCCTCTAACTTTCTGTTGAATATATACTGCAGCAAGCTTATCTTCAAACTTTCTCCAAAAAAGCATGTCTTCATACCATTTTAAATAAGTTTCTTTGTTTATCTCCCTCATTGTATAATTTTAAACTAAATTCATTAAAAATAGATTCAATAAAATAATGTGTAAAGTTAACACAACTTAACAATTGTTAAAAATTAAAAACAAAATATATTTTTTAATAAAAATTGTATGTAAAAGAAAACCTTAGAGTATTTTCCAAAGGACTAATCACACTTGATGTTGATAAAAGATAAGAAAGATCGAGATTAATTTCTTCTATTTTAAACCCAGTTCCAAAAGTTAAATATTTTCTAGCCCCTTTATTTTCATTTTCATTAAAATAACCTGCTCTTACAGCAAATGAATCGTTATATAAATATTCCAAACCAAGTGCTACAGTAAACTCTTTTAACTCTTCACTAAATCCATCAGGTGCATCTCCAAAAGATTTAAAGATTCCTGATAAAAAATTAACATCAGCTTGGTTATACCCAATAATTTGTTCATTTGAATTATAAATAGGAACACTTGGTGAGGGAACTAATAATTTATTTAGTTCTAAGTTTAACGAAACTTTATTGGAAGAATCAAAAATAAAGTCAAATGCTGAACCAATTTTTAAATTACTTGGAATAAAGTTTTTTTTACCTAATTCTTCATATTTCATTCTTGGTCCTATATTAGATAAATTGAAACCTGCTCTCCAAATTCCATTAAAATTTTTATAAGATTTTTCATCTGATTGATAAAAACCTGAAATATCTACAGCAAAAGAACTTGCAGAATCAGAATTAGAGTCAACAGACTGTAGTTTTACATCTGACATAAGATACCTCCCTGTCACAGCTAATGCAAAATAATCACTCAATTTTAATGAATATGAGGCATCTAAAGTAAATTCGTTTGGATTTTCTAAAAGAGGAATATCTTGAGGGTTTTGAATAATATCTATATCACCTAAACTAAAGTATTTAAAACTTGCAGACCATGAACTTCTTTCATCAATAACATTAAAATAATTAATATTAGCTAAAAAAACGTCACTTACTAATTTACTAAGATAAGGGGTATAACTGACCCCAACACCTGAAAGATTTTCAGAAAAAACATATTTAGATGGGTTCCAATGTTGAGAAAATGCATCTGGAGTTGTTGCTACACCCTGTTCTCCAAGACCTGAAGCTCTAGCATCTGCGGAAATCATAAGAAAAGGAACAGCTGTAGTAATTACTCTTCTATCTTGAGAGAAACTTAAATTAATAGCAAGAATTAAAAGAAATAAAAGAAGATTGTTTTTTTTCATAATTATTAAACGTTAAATATATAGAAATATTATTTTTAGTTGTTTTAATTAAAAAAATTATTTTTTTTAAACTATTTGCTATCTTGCATGTCGAAATACATAAGAATACATATTCACAATATGAAAAATTTTAATTTATTTAGATTACCATTACTACTATTTATAATCCTTTTAATAGTGGGTTGTAATAGAAATTCCATGAAAAGTGGAAAAAATAGTTCCCAAGCTACAGGATGGAAAATAAATTCTAAAGATGGTGGTTTCAAAAGCGCCAAAGATTATAAAGGACAGCCTGCTGGACCTGGGTTAGTCTTTGTTGAAGGTGGAACTTTTACAAAAGGAAATGTTCAAGACAATGTAATGCATGATTGGAACAATACTCCAACTCAACAATATGTGAGATCTTTCTTTATTGATGAAACTGAAGTTACAAACGAAATGTATGGAGAGTATCTATATTGGATGAAAACTGTATTTGCAGAAAATTTTTCAGAAATATATAAAGCTGCTCTTCCTGACACCTTAGTTTGGAGAAATCCCTTAGGATTTAATGAGGATATGGTTAATAATTATTTAAGACACCCTGCTTTCCAAGGTCACCCAGTAGTTGGTGTAACTTGGAAACAAGCAGTCAACTTTGCTAAATGGAGAACTGATAGGGTAAATGAACAACTTTTAGTTTCCAAAGGTTTTTTAAGAGAAGGTGCAATAATCCCTGATAGTATTTCAGATGGATATACATTCAATACTAAAGCATACCTTTTAGATCCTGAAAGTGCTTATGGTGGTAAAATGAATGAGCTTGCTGATGATAAAGCCAAAGAGACGAATGAAGAAGGTGAAGAAAAAGTTAGCTACGCAACTAGAGAAACTGGTGTACTATTGCCAGAATATAGATTACCTACTGAAACAGAGTGGGAATATGCAGCTTTAGCTCTTAGTGAAATAAGAAAAGATAACGTCTACAGAGGAAAGAAAAAATTTCCTTGGGATGGAGAATATACAAGGTCCGGAAAAAAGAAAAATGTTGGAGATCAGTTAGCAAATTTCAAATTAGCTGATGGAGATTATGGTGGAATTGCTGGATGGTCTGAAACAGGATCAGGAATTACAACCTCAGTAAGATCATATCCTCCCAATGATTTTGGTTTGTATGGGATGGCTGGTAATGTTGCGGAATGGGTGGCAGATGTTTATAGACCCATAATTGATGAGGAAGCTAATGATTTCAATTACTATAGAGGAAATGTTTTCACTGAAAATGTAATTGGTGAAGATGGCAAAATGACAACTATCAATGAAGATGATGCAAGCTATGATTTTTTACCTGGATCACTTTTAGAAGAAGTTGTAAAAACAGAGGATATAGATAGAGTTAATTACTCGACCGGAGATAATAGAGATTTTAATGATGGAGATAGAAATTCAGTTAGAAACTATACTATTGAAGGAGATTATTCTAGAATGTATAATTCACCCTCTGAAGAAGATGGAGAGGAAGAAAGAACAACTTTAATAGATAACGAAGCTAGAGTTTATAAAGGAGGATCTTGGCTTGACAGAGCTTACTATTTAGATCCTGGTCAAAGGAGACATTTACCCGGATCAATGACTACTAATTTTATTGGATTTAGATGTGCAATGTCATATTTAGGTGAATCTAGAATAACTAGTAAACCGAGAAGAAGATAAGAAGGTCGTTATCTCCTCGATATTTTCAAAAAACATCTATTTAGCGTAATTCATTACTTTTAGAAAATGATCACAAGTCAATTATATGATTTATTTATAAAGTGTAATGGTGTTTCAACAGATACACGAACAATTAAAAAAGGAAATTTATTTTTTTCTTTAAAAGGAGAAAATTTTGATGGAAATAAATATGCGCTTGAAGCCATTAAAAAAGGGGCTAAATATGCTGTTGTAGATAGAGAAAAAATAGAAAATCCAAATTTTATAAAAGTTGATGATGTTTTAAATTCTTTACAAAAACTTTCAACTTTCCACCGTTTAAAATTATCAAAAACAAAAATTATTGCTATTACTGGAAGTAATGGTAAAACTACTACTAAAGAACTTATTAAAAATATTCTAAACGAAAAATACAAAACAACAGCAACCAAAGGAAATTTAAATAATCACATTGGAGTTCCATTAACTTTACTTCAAATAGATAAAAATTCAGATTTTGCAATTGTAGAAATGGGGGCAAATCACATAGGTGAAATTGAATTTTTAACCAATTTAATAAAACCTGATATTGGATACATAACTAATTTTGGTAAAGCACATCTAGATGGTTTTGGAGGGATTAAAGGAGTGATTCAAGGAAAGTCTGAATTATATAATTGGTTATTAAAAAATAATAAACCCATACTTATAAATTCAGATGATACAATACAATCAAATTTTATAAATTCCAATTCCATAACATTTGGAATTAAGGGTAAAGCAAAATTCATTTTCAAAGAAGAAAACAATGGTGATTTTTTGACAGTAAAGTATAACAAAAATAAAATAGACAGTAACCTTATCGGCTCATATAATTTTAATAATATTCAAGCTGCAATTACTTTAGGACTTTATTTTAAAATTGAAATAAAATCAATTAAAAATGCTATTAAAAACTTTACCCCAAAGAATAACAGATCTCAATATATAATTAGAAATAACAAAAAAATAATTCTAGATGCATATAATGCAAATCCTACTAGTATGCATTTAGCTATTGATTCATTTTTAAAATATTCAGGATCTAAAATATTAATTTTAGGAGATATGCTTGAACTTGGGAAATATTCTAAAAAAGAACATCAGAGTATAATTGATAAATTAGATAAAATTAAAATAAAGGCTTTTCTGTTGGGAAATGAATTTTACAAACTACAAAAACAAAGTATTACAGTTTTATTTTTCAAAACTAAAAATGATTTAATTTCTGAAATAATTAAAAATAAAATAGAAGAAAAAAATATTCTTATAAAAGGATCACGTGGTATGAAAATGGAAGAGGTTTTAGAGGTTATTTAAAAAACTCATTCTTTTTCAATAGCATTATAAATCAGTAAAATCAATAGTCCAAAAACTATTCCTGAAATAATCAATAAAATACTGGTTAGCCCCGAAACAGAAAAAGATAGTCTAAGTAAAATTGTTGAAATTATAAATCCTGTATTTCTAATTAATTGACTATACCTTTCAGTATATTGAAAAGAAAGAAGTAAAATAAATACATCAACCAATATTAATAATGAAAAAAATTCGTTAAAAAATAAATAATTAAGATCTTGATCGAATAATTCTTTTACAAAAACACCATTATACCAACTAAAAAAACTAAAGAAACAAATTCCTAATAATATTGGTAATAAAACTATACTTACAAGTTTTTTTGATGCTATAAAACGATCTAGTTTTTCAGAAACCGACTTTACAGGAAGATTTTCTTTTGTTCTTCTAAACAAGTAAATGAGAAAAAATATAACTAATATCCCAACTAAGTCATAGATCAATTGAAGGTTATTTGAGTTTTCAATCCAATTCGCATCTAGATCAACTAAAGGAATATCACCAAAAATTTTACGAATTACAATTAATGATATTATTTCATATTGTTTTCCTACAGCTGTAGTAAATGATCTGGGAATATAATAGATTAATAAAAAAGCTTCATAAATTAAAATAAATGAAAAGGGAGTATATAAAGCAGATATTGGATTAGATAATAAATTAGAATTGATAAATACTAAATCAATTAAATTATTATTATTTAAAAAAATTAGGGATAAATGAATAACGAAACCAATTGAGGCTAAGTAAAGAATATATTTTTCGATTCCTTTTAATACACTTTCTGAAAATATTGTGGAAAACAGGTTCTCAATTTTGTTTTGCATTTTCATAGAATGTAATTTTTAAAATTTAAAAGTAAGTTTTTTTAATTAAACATTTTTTTTCAAATCATTTTAAATAACTTTAATTAATTCAAAATCAATTATATGAAGGGTTATGTTTTATACTTTTTTATCTTTTTATTATCTACTGGATGTAATAATATTAGAAATAATGTCTGGGAACCTTATGACGAATCCTATGAAATTAAATCAAATGAAAATCATCCAATTAAAAGAATGCAGTTTAAACTTATTCAATCAAAGTTTAACGATAAAAATAATTGGTTAAGTAATATAAATGACTATTTAATAAATTTTTCAGAGGATGATTACCAACTACTTAAACCATTAATAATAGAACAAAACATTCCATCAATTCAGAAAAATATTCTTTCTGGTAAATTAACATATGAAAAATTGGTTCTTTTTTACCTATACAGAATTAAAAAAATTGAATTTAACAAAGACCTATACTTAAATTCAATTATTTCATTAAATCAAAATATAATTTTAGAAGCAAAAGAAAAAGATAAAAAAAAGCCGGAATCCATTTATTCTCTCTATGGAATTCCTATTTTATTAAAAGATAATATCAATTTTGATGGACTACCTACTACAGCAGGATCTTTCCTTTTAAAGGATAATATTTCTAAGGATTCATTCGTAGTAAAAAAATTAAAAGAAAGTGGAGCTATTGTTCTAGGTAAAACTAATTTGAGTGAATGGGCTTACTATTTTTGTATAGGTTGTCCATTAGGGTATAGTGCAATCGGAGGACAAACACTTAATCCGTATGGCAGAAAAGTATTTGAATCTGGCGGATCGAGCTCAGGAAGTGGAGTAGCTATTTCAGCAAACTTTTCCTCCGTATCTCTGGGTTCAGAAACGTCAGGATCAATTTTATCTCCTTCCTCACTAAATTCAATTGTTGGATTAAAACCAACTATAGGTCTGGTTAGTAGAACAGGAATAGTTCCTATTTCTAGCACTTTAGACACATCAGGACCAATGACAAAAAACGTAATAGATAATGCAATTGTTTTTAATACTATTATGGGCTATGATAGTGAAGATAAATATTCTAAAGAAAAAATAATTATTGATTATAATAAAATATCTAGTTCTTCAGTGGAGGGAAAAAAATTTGGAGTTTTTAAAGGTTTATTAGATGAATCATTGTATAGTAAAGCGATTGAAGATATTGAAAATGCAGGTGGAATAATTATAGAATTTAATCCCCCAGAAATTGATTTTTCTGGCTTCAGAAAAATTTTAGATGTTGATATGAAAAATGAATTACCTGAATATTTATCAAAATATTCTAAAAACAACTTACATGTGAAAAATATTTCAGATATAATAAACTTTAATTCACTGGACAGTCTAAAACGATCACCATATGGACAAGGAATATTTGAAGGCATTGTTTTGGATTCAACCTCAAATAAAGAATTTGAAGTTTTAAAAGTTAA
>QOPV01000031.1 GCA_003331265.1 Cryomorphaceae bacterium
AATATAAAAAAATGGGATAATATTCCAGTTCCTGCCAATTGGCAATTTCATAGTAAGGATTTCCCAGTTTATACTAATATTGTTTACCCCTATGAAATCAACCCTCCATTTATGCCTAAAGATTATAATCCAATAGGTTTATATCACAGGAAATTTAAGATAAGTAAAGAGTGGAATGATAAAGAAGTTTTTATTCATTTTGGCGCCGTTAATTCTGCTTTTTATATATGGATTAATGGAATTAAAGTAGGATATTCTGAGGGCAGTAAAACACCAGCTGAATTCAATATCACCAAGTATATAAATAGCGGGACAAATACCATAATGCTTCAAGTTATTAGATGGTCTGATGGCACCTATTTGGAAGATCAAGATTTTTGGAGATTAAGTGGGATAGAAAGAGATGTTTTTTTGTATGCTCAACCAAAAGTTGCATTGAGAGACTTTTTTGTTAAAACTAATCTTAGTGATGATTTAAAAACATCGGATTTCAACATTGATATCAATGTTAGAAATTACAATCCTTTTAAATCCAATTTTGCAGTCCAATCAAAACTATATGACTCTAATAATAAACTTATTAAAATCATAAAAAACAATATAGAGATTGAATCACTTTCCTCAAAAAAAGTTAATTTAAACGATAAGATTATTGATCCGTTACTATGGAGTGCTGAACAGCCAAATTTATATTATTTAACAACTAGTTTAATACAGAATGGAAAAGAGACCCATTCAGTAGGTCAACAGGTTGGATTTAGAAAAATTGAACTTAAAACTGGCCAAGTACTAGTGAATAATCAACCTATTTTATTTAAGGGCGTTAATAGACACGAACATGATGAGTTTTCGGGTCACATAGTTTCAAAAGAATCAATGTTGAAAGACATTGAAATCATGAAACAAAATAATATAAATGCAGTTAGAACTTCTCATTATCCTAATGATCCATATTGGTATGAGCTTTGTAATAAATATGGAATTTATGTTATTGATGAGGCTAATGTTGAATCTCATGGTTTTGGTTACAAAAAAGAGGACACTCCTGCTTTTAAACCAGAGTTTGATGCAATGCATATGGATAGGTGGGTTAGGATGGTGGAACGAGATAAAAATCACCCCTCAATTATAATGTGGTCACTTGGAAATGAAGCTGGTGATGGGCCAATTTTTGTAGAAGGTTACGATTGGATAAAGGCTTATGACAAGTCCCGTTTAACAATTTACGAGAGAACTTCTGAACATTTTAAACAAAGGAAAATGGGAATAAATCTAAAGCCCCACACCGACGTTTTAGGATGGATGTATGCTAGAATGAATGATTTAGAAAAAGAATATTTGGGGAAATTTAGAAATAGACCTTTTATTTGGTTAGAATATTCTCATGCTATGGGAAATAGTAATGGAAATATCGTGGATTTATGGAAAATGATACATAATCAGAGGCAAATGCAAGGAGGTTTTATTTGGGATTTTGTTGACCAGGGTTTGGCAGAGTATAATGATGAGGGAAAAAAATATTGGAATTATGGTGGAGATTATTCTCCTAGCAATTATCATAATGATACTAATTTTTGCATGAACGGTTTAGTTAATTCTGATAGAACATTTCACCCTGCTATGGAAGAAATTAAAAAAGTATATCAAGATTCTAGATTTACTTTAGTAAACAGTTCTGGAACATTCTCTTTGAAAATAGAAAATCAATATTTCTTTACTAATCTAAACGAATTTGATTTTCAATATGAACTTTTGAGAGATGGTAAAGTTATAAATAATGGAAATTTCAATATTGATTTAAATCCTCAATCTTCCAAAATTGTTGAAATCCCTATAAGAAACTTCCTCAAAGAAATAAATCAAGAAAACAATGATTTTCATCTTAACGTTTATGGGTATTTAAGAAATGGAAAAAATTTAATTCCCTCAGGTCATATGATCTTTAAAGAGCAAATGGAAATTAAAGAATCTATAAGTAGCTATTCTCTTTCAAATTCAAATAAAATGTTAAAAGTTGAATCCAGTGATAATTTACTTAAAGTATATAATGATGATATTAACGTAGTGTTTGATAATTCCAATGGGGATTTGATAAGTTATGTTGTAAATGATAAAGAATTTATAGATAAGGCTCCCTATCTAAACTTTTGGAGAGCACCAATTGATAATGATTATGGTAATAATTTACCTTTAAGGTCTAAAGAATGGAAGGTAGCATCTAATAAAAGAGTTCTTAGAAATATTAATCATGAGCTTTTAGACAAAAATATTAAAGTCACAGTTAATTATAGTCTAGCTAATCTAAAATCATATTATACCACAACATTTTTAATTAATCCTGAGGGTGAGTTAAGGATATCTAATGACTTTAACTATAATGGAAACTTGAAAGATGCTGAAATGCCTAGATTTGGTATGAATTTTCAAATTCCAAAGAGTTATAACAATGTTTCTTGGTATGGAAGGGGACCTCACGAAAATTATGTGGACAGGATGGATTCTGCTTTTATGGGCGTTTACAGCTCGTCTGTAAGTGATTTAGGATTCGATTACTCCAGACCTCAAGAAAATGGGTACAGAACACAAACAAAATGGTTAGAACTCATAGATGACAGCGGGAATGGTTTTAAAATTTTTGGAGATCCTTACATTTCTTTTAGTGCTCATTACAATACCATTGAAGATTTCGATGATGGAGTTAGAGATAAAAAACCTGGTGAAATAGGATCAGCAAGAAAAAGAATGATCAAGAAACAAAGAAAGCCAATTGACATTCCTAAGAGAAATTTTATTAGTTTAAACATTGATTTAAAACAAATGGGAGTTGGAGGAGATAATAGTTGGGGAGCAAGACCATTACTTAAATATATAATCCCACCTGGTAATTATAAATATTCTTTTATTATAAAACCAATTTTTAATTAAATATTTATTCTATTGATGATCAAAAATTTATTTAAATATTATTTTTCGTTTTTTACTTTGATTTCACTAAATGTATTTAGCCAGGAATTAGATTATAATATTGAATACATAACCACTCAAGAAGGGCTTAGTAGTAATTACGTAACTAAAGTTATAAGTGATCAATTTAATTTTAAATGGTTTGCAACAGAAAATGGTATTTCAAAATATAATGGCAATAACAATACTTTTGAGTATATAAAGCCTGGTGAGGTTTTTAATAATCTTTTCAATGAAAATATTGAAACCATTTTTGAAGATCGAGATAATATTATATGGATCGGAACAAAAAGTGGAGGGATA
The DNA here is from genome assembly GCA_003331265.1 of Cryomorphaceae bacterium. Taxonomy (GTDB): domain Bacteria; phylum Bacteroidota; class Bacteroidia; order Flavobacteriales; family Flavobacteriaceae; genus MAG-121220-bin8. The sequence continues at coordinate 3,268 of QOPV01000031.1, forward strand.
TCTTCATTAGACCCCGTGACTTATGAATCTAAGAATTACAATCCTATTTTAGGGATTTCAAAAGAAAATGCTTTTCAAATATTTTCAATTTCTCAAGATGAAAAGGGAAGAATTTGGATAGGTACTTTTGGAAATGGCGTATATGTTATTGATTCAAATCAAAATAAACTGATTCACCATTTCAGAGATGGAGAAAATGTTAGAGCTATTTTTAATGATTCTTTTGGAAATGTTTGGTTTTCATCGAGAAACAAATTAAATGTTTTTAATATTAAAGATGAATCTATAGAGTTTTTTAATACTAAACAAATTGGAGATATTGTTGAAGATGTAAAGAGAAATAAGATACTATATATTACCGCTATTGGTGTGCTTAAAGAATTGGATTTAAAAACCAAAAAAATTAATGAATTAAGAAAGTTTAAATCTCAATTTAACCCAACGTTAGCTTTTGATAATTATGGTAAATTATGGGTTGGAACTTGGAGGTATGGATTATTTGTTAGTGATGAAAAAGTAGAAAACTTTAAGCAGTTTAATTTGATTGGTCCTAACAGTAAAAAATTACCGATTAATTATTCAACCATTAATCATATAGAACATTCTAAGGACAATTCTACTTGGCTTTCAATCGCAAATGGAGGGGTAGTTAAATTAACACCCACTAAACCCTTTAAAACATTGATTGAATTAACATCAAGTGAAGAATTGGTTGAAACAAAAAATATTAAATCAATTTTTAGAGATCAGGACGACCTTTATGTCGGAACACTTAACTCAGGTTTTTTTAAAATTAAACAAAATGGTTCTGTCAGAGATTATGGTTTTAAGGGAAGTAAAGTGAATGTTATTAATAAGTATAAAGATTATATACTTGTTGGAACGCAAAACGCATTGTTTTCTATTGACAAAAAAAATATAATAAAGAGAGTGGTTTTGCCTGTTTTAAATACGATAAATGCAACTAACACTAATAATCTATATTCAAACCCTACAGATAGACTTGATATTGCCACATTTGATAATCTATATTCAAACCTTACAGATAGACTTGATATTGCCACATTTGATGGTAACAGTTCAACTCAAACGTTAACCACTTCAATTACTTCTGTTTTTGTAGATTCAAAAGAAAATTTATGGATTGGAACTCAACAAGATGGGTTGTTTTTTTGTAAAAAAAATGATTTTGTTATTCAAAAGTTCCATCAGATAATACCAGAGAAACTTTATGACAATAGCCGAAGAATAACTGGAATTCAAGAAGATAAATATGGCAACATCTGGGTTGGAACATACAATGGAATTCATCTTGTAAATGAAAATAAAAAGCTTGTTCCACACACTAAACTTGCTAATTTTTCAATTCCAAATATTATAAATGATATTTTGATTGATGATTTTATATGGGTAGGATCCTCAAAAGGACTATATAAGTTAGACTATAAAAATGAAGAGAACAGGTTGTTTTTGATTGATTTAATTGATGAAGGAAAGGGCCTTAATCAATCATTTATAAATTCTATTTCAAAAGCTGAAAGTAATTCTGAATTAGGTTCTTATTGGATTAGCACCATAAATGAAGTGGTAAATTATAATGACAAGAATAAAGGGGTTATTCATTTTAGTGATCAAGATGGGTTTAATGTCGATATGTTTAATTTAGGAGCTGTTTTTAATTACAATAATGAAAAAATTTATTTTGGAGCAGTAGATGATTTATTAGAATTAGACCTACTAAAAATTAGTAATAATTCAAGTTCTGGAGAATTAATATTTTCTAACTTAAAAATAAATAATGAATTAGTTTATCCTAATAAAAAATTTGATGGTAGGGTTGTTATTGATAAAAACATATCTTATTTAAAAGAAATAACCCTAAATCATAAAGAAGCAACATTTTCAATAGGTTTTTTTAACAATGATTTTAAGGAAAAAAATAAATATAAATATAAAATTGAAGGTTTTCAAGATCAATGGATAGAAACAGGAACAAGAAAAACAGTTCCCTTTACTGGTCTATCCTCAGGAAAATATAAATTAATTGTTGCTAGTTCGATAGATAATGTTAATTGGGACACCTCAACAGAACTTATCATTAATATTCTTCCATCTCCATTTTTATCTACATCAGCTTATTTTATTTATTTTGTGATTATTCTTTTCTCATTATATATGATTTTTAGAATATATTCAAATGGATTAAAATTAAAAAGCAGTTTAATTGAGATAGAAAAAGATAAAAAAAGAGAAATGGATTTTGCGGAATCTAAACTAGGGTTTTTTACAAATATTTCCCACGAATTTCGAACTCCTTTAACTCTTATTATTAGTCCTCTTCAAGAAATTTTAAGTTCTTCAACCCTTAAAAATGAAGTTTCTAGTAAATTAATTACGGTAGAGAAAAACGCTAATAAGCTATTGAATTTAATAAATGAACTTTTAGATTTCAGAAAGGCAGATCATGGGCTTTTAAAAGTAAAAGTTGCTTATGGAAATTTTAGAAATTTCAGTCACGAAATTTTTCTTTTGTTTACAGAAATTGCCAAATCCAAAAATATAGAATATAAGTTCACTTGTGAAGAGAGCGAGATAAATCTTCCTTTTGATAGAAATAAAATGGAAATTGTTATTAGTAATTTGATTTCTAATGCCATGAAATTTACATCCCCCGGGGGTGAAATAACTGTTTCAGTTAAATCCTCAGGTGGATTTTGTATATGCTCAGTTAAAGACACCGGGATTGGAATTCCAGTTTCAGATGTTGATAAAATATTTGATGAATTTTTTATGGTCAAATCTAAATTGTCCAAACAAACACCAGGAACTGGTATTGGTCTTTTTCTATCAAAAAAAATTGTAGAGCTTCATCATGGAAAAATAAATGTATTGAGTGATTATGGCGTTGGATCTGAATTTATTTTTTCTATAAATATGGACCCCCAAATGTATAGAGAAGTAGACCTGAACTTTAAAAAATCTGAGGACTTGAGTACCTATGAGTTTGATAAAAATGTAGTTGAAAATACTGATTTACAAATTGATTCTAAAGAAACGATACTTATTGTAGATGATAACAAAGATATTAGGACTTATTTAGCCTCTTTATTGTCGGGTGACTACAATATTTTAGAAGGTGAAAACGGTGAGGTTGGAAAAAACATAGCTATATCTAAAATTCCTGATTTAATTATTAGTGACATTATGATGCCTGTCATGGACGGTATTGAACTTTGTAGTAAACTTAAAAAGGAACTAAGTACCTCACACATTCCAATTATTCTTCTTACCGCTAGAAACTCCACATTATTTGAAGTAAGTGGATTAGAGTCTGGTGCAGATGACTATATAACAAAGCCTTTTAAAGCTAGTGTGGTGAAGGCCAGAATTAAAAGTTTACTAGAAAACAGAAATAGTACTAGGAAACATTTATTAAATAAAGTAAGATTCGAGCCAGTAATTGATCCAAACTCCAATGAAGATATTGAAATTAGCTTTATAGAAAAAGCTATTGTTCTTGTTGAGGAAAACATACAGAATCCCAATTTTGGAATTGAAAAGATGACAGATTATTTTTGCATGAGTCAATCTACTTTATACAGGAAAATTAAATCTTTAACTGGATTGTCTCTTACTGCTTTTATTAGATCAGTTAGATTAAAGAAGGCCGCCTACCTAATAACTACTACAGAGACTAAGTTAACCTATATTTGTTACGAAGTTGGATTCAATGATTATAAATATTTTAGGACTTCTTTCAAACAACAGTTTGGATGCCTTCCCTCAAAATACAAGAACTCAAAAGTTAAATCCGATGTTATAGATCTGAATTCTTAAAATTATTTAATTAATAATTTTGATATTTAGATTTTAAACATTTAGTGTGTTTTTACCTGTTAAATTGTGTAATTAGCATATTTACCCCTCTTTTGTGACTTATTTGCCTCCGCGAAGTGATACTTTTTATTTAAATTTGAGCAAACAAATAAACTAAACATGATTATGAAAAAACTTAAACTTTTATCCTTTTTAACAGTATTTGCTCTTGGAATAGGAACACTTTTTTCTCAGCAGACTGTTACAGGAAATGTTTCAGCTAACGGAATTCCACTTCCTGGAGTTTCAGTCGTTGAGCAGGGAACCGTTAATGGAGTTACCTCGGATTTTGATGGTAACTTTTCAATAGTCCTTAAAAATGATGGCTCAAACCTAGTTTTCAGTTACATAGGTTACCTAACCCAAACGCTTGGTGCATCCACTACAATGGATGTTCAAATGCAAGAGGATGTAGCTCAACTAGAAGAAGTAGTTGTAACTGGATACGGATCCACATCCAAAAAATCTTTAACGGGATCGATTGGAACTATTTCTTCGGAAAGTTTAACTCAAAAACCTGCCGCAAACACGACACAGCTTTTAGTAGGTCAAGTAGCTGGTTTATCATCTAGAATGATTGGAGGATTACCTGGAAATAATTGGGCAAATTTAAGTATCAGAAATTTTGGTTCAGCTCTTATTTTGGTTGATGGTGTACAGTCTTCTATTGGTCAACTTGACCCTAATGATATTCAATCTATTTCCGTTCTTAAAGATGCTTCTGCTTCGGTTTATGGAGCAAGAGCTGGTAATGGAGTTATTCTAATTACTAGTAAAAGAGGATCTGATGACGCTCAAGGTGCCAAATTTACTTATCACGGTACAACTAGTTGGGAATCTTTAATCACAATGCCAAAAACTGTTAATGCTCATCAATTTGCACAATTAATGGAGGAAAATGGTCTAGGAGCTGAAAATGAGATGCCAGAATACTTAGATTATGATACAACTAGAAAAAGAGTATTTAACAGAATCACAGGAGAAGATTTTGATGGTGTGGATTGGTATAGAACAATTTATAAAGATGCGAATGCTCAAAAACAACATAACTTAAGCGCCAGAGGAAGGAGTGCGAATATTGGATACTTCGTTTCACTTGGCTTTACTGATACAGAAAGTGCATTTAGAAATGCTGACTATACGCATGAGAGATACAATGTTAGATCTAATTTAGACACGAAATTTAACGATAATTTGAGTGCTCAATTTGATTTTAGTTACCGTCAAACTACATTAGATAGAGCGAATTTTGGAATTTCAGAGATGTATAATAGACTTGGAACTGGTAAGCCAACAAACTTACCTCTTTTTCCTGATGAGTCATATGCCTCACAGACTGGAGCAGCTACCCCTTATTCTCCAATTTACATGACCAGAAAATCACATTCAGGAACAAGAGTTGATCGTACTAATAACTTGCAAGCTAGACTTAGTTTATCATATAACGTTCCGTTTATTAATGGATTGACTGCAACTGCAAGTTTAAATATGGAATCTCAAACTGAGTGGAAGAAACAAGTAAGTAAAAAATATAATATGTATACTTATAATCCTTTACTTGAGGATCCTTATGTATTTTTTGGGACTCATTTAAGAGATTTTATTTCTGTTAATTCTGATCGTGATATGGAACTACTTCCAAGACTTACTTTGAATTACGAAACTGAATTTGATAACAGTGAATTAAAAGCAACTTTTGTAGCTGAGTCGACATCATTTGAAAGAGACTATCTTATGGGTTCTAGAACAGATCCATTATCTTTTGAGGCACCTTACTTGAATTATTCATCAGCCGCAGAGAAAGATAATGCTGAAATCTTTTCTCAATCTGCCAGACAAAGTTATGTAGGTAGAGTTAATTATAATATAGCTGAAAAATATTTCATTGAAGCTACCATGAGAGCAGACGCTACTGCTAGATATTCTGTTGAAGGTAGATGGGGTTACTTCCCTAGTGTTAGTTTTGGATGGAGAATTTCAGAAGAAGATTTCATGAAAGACAATTCTTCATGGAATAACCTAAAGCTTAGAATGTCTTATGGTACAATGGGTAATGATGGTGTTTCAAATTATGATTTTTTAACTGGATATAATATTTCTGGAGGATTTTATATGTTTGGAGGAAATCCATACCCAATTATATCTTCCGCTGGACTAGCCAATGCGCTAATTACATGGGAAACTATGAAAATAGCCAATGTTGGAATTGACGGAACTCTATGGGATGGAGGTTTAGGATTTGAACTAGATGTATTCTACCGATTAAGAGAAGATATTTTAGCTCTTCCAGATTCGGACATTCCTTTTCACTTTGGAGCAAGTCTTCCTAGAACTAACTTGAATTCTAGAGATAATAGAGGTTTCGAATTAATGTTGAAACACAGAGGGAAAATTGGAAATGTTTCTTATAGCATTAACCCTATGGTCTCATACTCAAGAGGAAAGTATGTTAGTTGGGAGGAAAATATTCTTCCAGAAACTGGTGCTGATGCCGCTGCAAATGCAGACTATAATAAAAGATATGTCCTAACTGGAAATTGGGATGATCGTCAATGGGGATATCAAACAAATGGGTTCTTTACCACCCAAAACCAGATCGACAACCACCCAGTGGATATTGACGGAGCGGGTAATCAAACAATGATTGTTGGAAATTTAATTAAAGTAGATCAAAATGGAGATGGACTAATTGATTGGAGAGATCAAGTGGTAATTGGTCAAGGTGGATTGCCTAAATGGAACTACAGTACAAATATGAGCTTCAAACATAAAAATTGGAATCTTGATATGTTATGGCAAGGAGCTGAAGGTTATACTATTGCTTTTGGAGGATCCTCAGGTCCATGGTCTCATTCAGGTCACCAATCTGTTGCTAAGAGTTTCGCTTATGAAAACAGATCAATTTTGGGTGCTAACGGCGATATTGAGGTAGTAAGAACATTTCCACCTGTATTTACAACTGGAGGAGCACCTCAAATTGATCAGCAAGCTAGTGATTTTAACAGAGTTGATGCTATGTACCTAAGACTTAAAACTGTAAGTTTAAGTTATGACCTCAATAAAAAGTTTGTTGATCAATTAGGATTGACAAGTGTTCAGATTTACGTAGCTGGATCAAATCTATTGACTTTTGATAATCTTGGTGTTTACTCTGGAAGTTATGATCCTGAAATAGTTTCAGGAACTGCTGGAGGAGGTGTCGATAGAGCTTATCCAAATGTGAAATCAGTTACTACTGGACTTAAAATTGGATTTTAAACCTTTTAATAAAAAATGAATCAAATAATAATAAATAGAAAAACAATGAAAAACTTATCTTACCTATTAATTTTATTCTTAGCAATTGGATGTGCGGATTTAGACCTTTCGCCAACAGATATGATTGCTGAGGATGCTGTAAAAAAAGATCCTAAATTAGTGGAAGCTTTTTTGACAAAAATTTATGCAAACGCAAATTTTGAACCTAATGAAGGTGTCGGATATCCTAATCAAGACAGATTAACTGATGGCGTAGTTGGAGCTGAATACACCCTTATGGCTCCATGGCAAAATGGGGTTAAAGCCTCGTATAGTATTCCAACTGCTTCTGGAGGTCATTCCAGATTAGTTAAATGGCAATATCCCAATATTAGATCTTGTAATGAAGTTATTGAGATTTTAAATAATGCAACTTTTGATGCTGCCATTGTGAAAACACAAATAGCAGAGGCTAAGTTTTTAAGAGCCTTTATGTATTTAGAAATGGCAAAAAGGTTTGGAGGGTTGCCTCTTGAGTTAACGCCCAAATCTGTAGATTCTTCAGCGGAAGAGCTTATGATTCCTAGAAATACTCTACAAGAAACTTACGACCAAATTATTTCAGATTTAGATGCTGCAGCTGCTGATTTACCTGGAACTGCTATATACGGAAAAGCTACTAAATGGGCTGCTTTAGGACTAAAAAGTAGAGCGGCACTATACGCTGCCAGAATAGCAAAATACCACCCGCAATCTACTGATGGATTAACTTCTATTCCAGCAGGTTCGGCAACTGGTTATTATACTGCAGCACTTGGTGCAGCAAACGCTGTTATCGATGGTGGAAAACATCGATTATATAAAGGTGGAGCAAACATGGTTGATAGATTTGAAAAATTATTTTATGAAGACGCAAATTCTGAAATTATTTTTGCTGAAGCTTATAGTTTAACTCTAGGAAAAACTCACAGTTACTCTATTTATTGCTTGCCTGATGGATTTAAATCTGGTTGGGGATCCAATATTCACATGTATACTGCTTCTGACGCTAGATTTGAGTATGCAGATGGATCACCTGGAGACAAGCATCATGCTAAATTTAATAACAAAACTTGGTTTGATATAGAAGAGGTTATTTATAAAAAAGATCCACGTTATTTAGCGACTCTTTTCACACCTGAAGAAATATTTCAAGGTAGAGAAGTGTGGTTCCATGACAATACTGTTGGCAGTGGTACAGTAAAAGGAAGAGCTGGAAATGCTGTTCCTAAAAGAGCACCAGGTAGAAATAGAAATAGAGGAGGAAGATTAGTTCAAAAAAGAACTAATCCTGCATTAGAATTTCCTGCTGGTGGAACTGACGAAGTTCCTTACATAGTGCTTAGAACAGGTGAAATGTTTTTAAATGCCTCTGAAGCTGCTTTTGAAACAGCAAAGATGGGTCAAGCTTTGGGTAGATTAAATACTTTAAGAGCAAGAGTTGGTATGCCTAAAAAGACTGAGGCTGAGTTAACCTTAGATGTAATTAAAAATGAAAGATTTGTTGAGCTTTATGGTGAAAATCACAGGTACTGGGATTTAAGAACTTGGAGAGATGCTGAAGCTGAATTGCATTTGGTTACAAAGTTTGGTACCAAATGGTACAGAAGAGCAAGTGATGGAATGTATAAAGCTAAACAATGGAAGTGGAATTTTTCACAGAACACACCATTTCTTCCTAAAATGTACTGGCTTCCTTTTGGAACTAACAAGTTAGCACAAAACCCTAATCTAGTTGAAAATCCAGGGTATTAAGAATTAGTTTTTCAATGTTGGAAAAGGCTCAAATGTTATATGATATTTGAGCCTTTTTTTATCCAATTAATTTATTAAAGATGAAAAAGCAAAGGAGAAAATTTATTAAAGACACGGCACTTTTAGCAGGGGCCTCATTAATTCCACTTCACTACTCCTTCAATAACGAGTCTTTTAATTATATTAAAGCTCCTTTTGAAGATTTAGATACTTTATGCGTGAATGATTGGTGGAATAGAAAAGACAATCCAATTATAAATTTAAAAGTTGAAAGAACAAATATTATTGCTTTTGGTATTTACACATTGTCTAATAATATTCTAAAGCTTTCGGCTCAATCCTACCCTCTTTATCCGAACGAAAGTCGTTTTATTTCTTTTCAAATTAAAACCAATAATAAATGGAAAGAAGTGTCTAAACAGAAAATCAATGAGATTGGATGGTCAACTTTATTTAGATTTCCAAATTGGAACAGTAAGATTGATCAAGAATATAGACTAGTTCATGAAAATGGTTCTGTTTTTAATGGAAAAATCAGAAAAGATCCGATCGATAAAAATATAATTAAGCTTGCTGCTTTTTCATGTAATAGTAATAAAGACAGGGGAGATAGAAATAACTATATTAAAAATGTGACTCATCAAGATCCAGATATCCTTTTTTTTGGAGGGGATCAATCCTATGATCATAAACAACACACAGCTGCTTGGTTAAAATTTGGATTGCAGTTTAAAGAACTTTTTAGAAACAGACCTTGTATCACCATCCCTGATGACCACGATATTGGTCAAGGTAATTTATGGGGAGAAGGAGGAAAGAAGGCCTTAAGAAGACAGGGTGATGATGGAGGGTATTATTATCATCATGAATATGTGAAAATGGTTGAAAGATGTCAAACCTCTCACTTACCAGATCCTTTTGATCCCACGCCGATTGAACAAGGGATTAATGTGTATTACACAAGTCTAAAATATGGAGAGATCGATTTTGCTATTATCGAAGACAGAAAATTTAAATCTGGTCCAAAAGAAAAAATTCCTAATCAAGGACCCAGACCAGATCATATCTTAAATACAGAGTATAGCCCAGATGATATCGATTTGGATGGGTTGAAACTATTGGGAGATAGGCAGCTTCATTTTTTAAAAAAGTGGTCTAATAAATCGAAAAAAAAAACAATGAAGGTGCTACTTTCTGCAACCAGTTTCTGTGGAGCAGCTCATTTACATGGTCGAAAAACTAACAGGCTTCATGCTGATTTAGATTCTAATGGTTGGCCTCAAAAAGGAAGAAATAAAGCTTTAAAAATAATTAAAAAAGCAAATGCGGTACATATTGGTGGGGATCAACATTTAGCCTCAATAGTTCATCATGGGACTAATAATTTTGAGGATGGTCCCTTTCAGTTTATTGTTCCCGCACTGGTCAATAATTATTACAGTAGATGGTGGTGGCCTGAAAATGAGAAACCAGGTGAACTAGCAAATAATAAACTTCCTTGGACAGGACGATATTTAGATGGATTTAATAATAAAATTACTATGCATGCTTATGCCAACCCTGATTCTCCCTCAAATGGTGCAGGTTATGGTATGGTTCTTTTCGATAAAGAAAAAAATAATGTAACTTTTCAATGCTGGCCCAGATTTGAGGACGTTTCAAAAAAAGACGCTAAGCAGTTTAAAGGCTGGCCTTTTGTTGTAGATTTAAATTAAATAAAATGAAGAAAATATTAATATTATGTATAAGTTTTTTGTTGTTTTCTTGTAATTCTAAGCAAAAAAATACGACTAAAAAACCAAATGTAATTTTCATTCTTGTCGATGACTTAGGTTGGAATGATTTGGGTTACACTGGAAGTGATTTTTATGAAAGTCCCAATATTGATTCTTTAAGTAAAGACAGTTTCGAATTTTTAACTGCCTATGCTGCTAGTCCAGTTTGTTCTCCAACCAGAGCTTCAATTATGACAGGTAAACATCCGGCTAGAGTTAATATAACCGACTGGATACCAGGTGTTGACCCTAAAAACAGACCGCTTTTAGGACCTACAGACCTTCATCAGCTTCCCATGGAAGAAACAACAATTGCCGAAAAATTAAGAGAGTCAGGCTACAAGACTTTCTACTCTGGTAAATGGCATCTTGGATCCCAAGGTTTTTACCCAGAACAAAGTGGTTTTGATATTAATATAGGAGGATTTGAAAAGGGTTCCCCAATTGGAGGTTATTATTCGCCTTGGAAAAATCCAAATCTAACAAACGGTCCCGATGGAGAGTATTTAACAGATAGGTTAACAAATGAGTCTATTTCTTTTATTGAAAATCATGATAATAGTGAGTCCTTTTTCTTATTTCTTTCCTTTTATAACGTTCACACACCTATTCAACCTAACATTAAACACGTTGATTATTTTAAAGAAAAATTAATATCAAAAAAAGATAATAAAGTTAAAACCCGTAAAGAGGGTAAAGCTACCAGTGTTTTAAACCAAGTAAATGCAGATTATGCATCTATGGTTTATGCTATGGATGAAAATGTAGGAAGACTTATTGCTAGTTTAAAAGAAAACGATTTATATGATGACGCTCTTATTATTTTTAGTTCTGATAATGGCGGACTTTCTACTCAAAATAGAATAGCTCCAACCTCGGTGTTTCCTCTTCGTGCTGGAAAGGGATGGCTCTATGAGGGTGGAGTCAGAATTCCTCAATTGATTAAGCCCCCTAACCATTCTCAAAATATTAAAATTGAGGATGTAACCGTTTCATATGATTTGTTTCCTACCATTTTAGATTACGCAGGATTGACTAGTGATCAAATAATTGATGGTAAAAGTTTAATGCCAATATTTAAAGACGGATCAAAATTAGAAAGAGAAGATGTGTTTTGGCATTTTCCGCATTACCATGGTAGTTTATGGAAACCAGGTTCTTCAATTAGATCCGGGGACTGGAAATTAGTAAAACTTTATGAATCAAATAAACTAGAACTTTATAATTTGAGTGAGGATATTGGTGAAATGAACGATTTATCCTCTATATATCCCAATAAAACTCAAGATTTGCTTAAAAGATTACATAAATTACAGAGTAAAACAAATGCTAATACCGTTTCTATTAACAAGAATTTTAAAAACTAATAAATGAAATATTTTTTACCTTCTATTTTTATATTAATGCTTTTTGTTTCAAGCTGTTCAAATGAACCTCAAAAAAATGAAAAGCCAAATATATTATTCATAATGTCAGATGACCAT
>QOPV01000032.1 GCA_003331265.1 Cryomorphaceae bacterium
AGAGGTAGATTCATTTCCATGCATCTGTGACCAAATCAATATCTTTTTTTTTCCTGAACCAAATTTAAAATAATACACGGGTTTATTATCTGAGCTAGTGCCTAGTTCGGAAAAATAATATTGATCATTTAACTTAAAAATGGAATCGTTTGTTATATACCTACCATAAAGTATATGTTCTTTAAATTTTTTATATGAATTTAAATCCTTAATCATTGTTTTAATGTTTACAAATCTAAGAATAGTATTATTTACATATGTAAACATTCAATATGTTTAAAAATAGTTGTTTTTTTAATTTTATTCACATTAATAAACATTTTTTTATTTAATAATTATAAATATCTTGTTTTAAGTGTTTTATATAATTTATATAAATAATAGATTTAAATTAAAAAAGTAATATATAGCTACTATTTGTCAAATAAAATTATTAAATTTACAATTGTATACATGGATAAATTCACAAAAAGATTATTAGAAATACTTGAAACTAATAACTTATCAGCATCACAATTTGCTGAAAAAATTGGCGTACAAAGATCTAGTGTGTCACACATATTAAGTGGAAGAAATAAACCTAGTTTAGATTTTATTATAAAAACATCTTCTGTTTTTAGAGATGTTTCGTTAAATTGGCTTATTCATGGTAAAAAGTTCGACGAACCTATTAATCCTAAAGAAATCTCCCCTCCCCTTAAAGAACAGATTGAAAATTCTATAAAAACTAATTTGGATGAAAAACAATTAAAACAAATTGTGTTTTTTTATAAGGATAATACTTTTAAAATATTTGAAAATTGAATTATCTTTGATTATGAAGATTAATTATCTTATAATATTAATTCTTTTTTTATCCTGCTACAATCAAGAGAGAAACTGTAAAGATTTTCAGACTGGAACTTTTGAGTTTGAATCTATTTCATCCTCTGGAGAATCTCTTAAAACATACTTTACAAGAACAAAAGAAATTGAAGTTGATTATTTTAACAATAAAATTGATTCCTCAAATGTTAATTGGGTTTCTGATTGTGAGTGTTTATTAAAAAAGATCAATCCAAAAAATTTATCAGAGGAAAAATCAATACAAATGAAGATTCTTAGTACTTCTGAAGATCAATACATTTTTGAATACTCTTTTGTTGGAGATGTTGAAAACAGAAACAGAGGCCAAGCTAAAAAAATCAGTGATCAGATATTAATTAAATTTGATTAAAATTCTAATTCTGTTTGTCCTTCTTTGTTGCTTTGCAATTCCTCATCAATTTGAGCTTCACTTTCAATGCTCTTTTCATCCTTAACTTCTAAATCCATAAATGGTGTTTTTTTTGGAGGTTCATATGCGATAGGATCAAGTAAATTTATATTTTTAACCTTAAATGGGGTAAGTTGGTTACCAATTGCTTTAATTCCCTTTACAGAAATTAAGTCTTCAATATTTTGGATTAAATTATCTTTTAAGCCTTTAGATGTTTTAGAAAAAGTTACTTCAATAACTGGTTTCCAATCAGAGGAGACCATTTCCAGTTGATTTTTAGAACCAGCAGGAATAAACTGTTGATCTACCTTTTGAATTCCAGCTAAAAAACGTTTGACAAAATACCTTTCTTTATTTCCATCAAAATAAATTGCTGAAATAGGCTTGTCTGAAGTCCATTTTTCAAGTATAATCATATCTTCAGGAAAATGCATATTTAAATCAGGTTTAATAGTCTTCAAGCATCCATTTTGTTTGATGATTAGCAAAGAATCGTCTCCTTTGAATTCTCCAAGAAGTTCCCCTCTACTATCTACATTGAGTCTCTGGATAGTTTCATCAAACCAAATCTTTCTAGGTTTTAATGTTGATAAACCTTTTTCTTTAAATTCAATTTTATTTACCGAATATTTGGTGACAATATTTCCTTTTGAACCCCTACCTTTTATTTCAAGGTCAGCGAAATCTAATTCCCATTTTAATTTCTTAATAGATCCCGATTGCCTAAGAATTATATTAACAGTTTCTGCCTCACCATTGGGATTTGCTGAAAAATAAAGAACTTTTGAACCATCAGTTCCCCTGGTTAGATCATACATTTTATCTCTGGTTACTCCTGTAACACTAAATCTTTTTATGTAGGATGTTCCTTTTTTACCATCCCTATATATCATGTTATAGACTGTTCTTTTATCCTTCTTTTTAAAAACAGCTAAATGATTTATGTTTTTAGCAATAAATTTTTTTGAATCTACTTTACTAACCATCATCTTTCCCTCGTTAGTAAACACAATAATATCATCAATATCAGAACACTCCTCTACAAATTCATCTCTTCGAATAGATGTGCCAATAAAACCTTCTTCTCTATTAACGTATAGTTTGGAGTTTTTAACTACTACTTTTTTTGCATCAACATCCGCAAAAATTCTAATCTCAGTTTTTCTATTTTTATTCTTACCAAAAACAGATCTTAAATTTTTAAAATATTTAATAGCAAAATCTGTTAAATTATTTAAATTATCAATTACATCTTCTAATTCAGCTTCAATAGACTCTATTTTTAATATGGCTTTATCAATGTCAAATTTTGAAATTCTTTTAATTTTTATCTCTGTAAGTCTTACTATATCGTCTTCAACCACTTCTCTTTTTAATTTTTTCACAAAAGGTTTTAATCCTTCAAAAATTGCTTTTATGACTCCCTCCCAAGTTTCCACATCTTCAATATCACGATATATTCTATTTTCAATAAAAATTCTTTCTAATGAAGCATAATGCCATTGGTTTTCCAAATCTCCTCTTTTAAACTCCAATTCCATTTTCAATAACTCTCTTGTGTGTTCAGTTGATTTTTTTAAAATTTCTGAAACCCCAATAAACAAAGGCTTATTATTCTCAATCACACATCCAAGAGGAGAAATTGAAGTTTCACACGATGTAAAGGCAAACAAACCATCTATAGTTTTATCAGGTGAAACTCCCGTTGGCAAATGAACTAGAACTTCAACATCATTAGCAGTATTATCTTCAATTTTCTTTATTTTGATCTTTCCGTTATCATTTGCCTTAACAATAGAATCAATTAATGAGGATGTAGTGGTAGAGAAAGGGATTTGACTTATAACAAGTGTATTCTTGTTTAGCTGATTTATTCTTGCTCTTACTTTGATTCTTCCACCTCTTAGACCATCATTATAATTACTTACATCCATTATTCCAGATGTTGGAAAGTCTGGATAAATAACAAATTTCTTTCCCTTTAAACATTTAATAGATGCATCAATTAGTTCAACAAAGTTGTGTGGAAGGATTTTAGTAGATAATCCAACAGCTATTCCCTCTCCTCCTTGTGCGAGTAACAAAGGAAACTTAACAGGCAAGTTAATTGGTTCTTTTCTTCTACCATCGTAAGATGCTTGCCACTTTGTTATTTTAGGGCTAAAAACAACCTCTAGAGCAAATTTAGAAAGCCTAGCTTCTATGTATCTTGATGCAGCTGACCTGTCTCCGGTTAATATATTTCCCCAATTACCTTGTGTTTCAATTAAAAGCTCTTTTTGACCAATTTGAACCATAGCATCAGCAATACTAGCATCACCATGGGGATGGTATTGCATAGTATGACCTACAATATTAGCAACTTTATTAAAACGACCATCATCTAAATCTTTCATTGAATGAAGTATTCTTCTTTGAACAGGTTTAAAACCGTCCTCAATTGAAGGGACAGCACGTTCTAATATTACGTAAGAAGCGTAATCCAAAAACCAATCTTTATACATTCCAGAAACTCTAATTAGAGAGTCTTCTAATTCTTCCTTATTTGAATCATCTAAATTTTTATATTCTTCCATTTATGACTCTATTCTATCAAGTTCAACTTTCAGATTTTCTATTATAAATTTTTGTCTGTCAGGAGTGTTTTTACCCATATAAAAAGACAACAAATCCTCAATACTAAAATTTTCATCAAGCATTACAGGATCTAACCTCATACTTTCACCAATAAAATGTTTAAACTCATTGGGAGATATTTCACCCAAACCTTTAAACCTTGTGATTTCAGGCTTACCTCCTAATTTATCAACTGCATCGATTCGTTCTTTTTCAGAGTAGCAATAAATAGTTTCTTTTTTATTTCTAACTCTAAATAAAGGTGTCTGTAGAATATAAAGATGTCCTTCTTTTATTAGCTCAGGGAAAAATTGCAAAAAGAAAGTAATTAATAATAATCTAATATGCATTCCGTCTACATCTGCATCAGTTGCAATTACAATATTATTATATCTTAAATATTCTATACTTTCTTCAATATTTAAAGCTGCTTGAAGTAAATTAAACTCTTCGTTTTCATAAACAATTTTTTTTGTCATTGAATAGCAATTAAGAGGCTTTCCTCTTAAACTAAAAACTGCTTGAGTATTTACATTTCTAGATTTTGTTATGGATCCGCTAGCAGAATCACCCTCTGTGATAAACAAAGTTGAATCCAACCTGTTTTCTTTATTCATGTCGTTAAGATGAACTCTACAATCTCTCAGTTTTTTATTATGAAGACTAGATTTTTTAGCTCTTTCCCTTGCGAGCTTTCTGATACCTGAAAGTTCTTTTCTCTCTTTTTCAGCTTGAATAATTTTTTTTTGAATTTTTTCAGCTGATTCTGGATTCTTGTGAAGAAAATTATCCAAATATTTACCAACAAATTCATTGATATATGATCTTACAGTTGGTAATTTTCCTCCCATTTCGGTTGAACCTAGTTTTGTTTTTGTTTGAGATTCAAAAACAGGTTCCATGACTTTTATACTAATTGCTGCAATAATCGATTTTCTAATATCTGAGGCATCATATTGTTTGCCATAAAAATCTCTAATTGTTTTAACCAAAGATTCTCTAAATGCAGATTGGTGGGTTCCCCCTTGAGTTGTGTGTTGACCATTAACAAAAGAATAATACTCTTCAGAATATTGTATTCTACTGTGGGTTAAAGCTATCTCAATATCGTTCCCTTTTAAATGAATAATTGGATAGAGAAGTTTTTCCACATCATTATTATCTTCAAGCAGATCTTTCAGACCATTATCAGAAAAATACTTGTCTCCGTTAAATACAATTGTTAAGCCAGGATTTAAATAAACGTAATACTTAAGCATTTTAGAAACATATTCTGCCCTGTACTTAAAGTGTTTAAAAATAGAATTATCTGGCTTAAACGAAACTTTTGTACCCTTTCTTCTGGAACTTTCTTCAGTGGGTAGGTCATTAATTAGATTACCTTGCTCAAAAAGAACTGATTTTAATTTACCTTCTCTGTAAGATTCCACTTTAAAAACGGAAGACAATGCATTAACCGCTTTTGTACCAACTCCATTAAGACCTACAGATTTTTTAAAAGCTCTTGTATCGTATTTTCCACCCGTATTCATTTTAGAGACAACATCAACAACTTTTCCTAGGGGTATTCCTCTACCATAATCCCTAACAGAAACACCATTTTCAGAAATAGAAATTTCGATGGTTTTACCGGCACCCATAACAAACTCATCAATTGAATTGTCTAAAACCTCTTTAAGTAAAATGTAGATGCCATCATCAGGAGAAGAACCGTCGCCTAACTTGCCAATATACATACCAGGACGCATTCTAATATGTTCCTTCCAATCTAATGATCTAATATTTTCTTCAGTGTAATTTGATGAAATTGCCATGAATAAGTAAAATAGCTAAGATACTATATCAGGAAAAAATATGAAATGGTGTGGAAATAAATTAATTAACAATATAGGAAAGGGGTTGTTGAAATCTTTTTAGACATTAAATCTAAAATGCATAATGTCTCCATCGCTTAAAACATAATCCTTGCCCTCAATGTTTAATTTACCTGCATCTCTCGCTTTTGATTCACTAAATGAAATCACCTCAGCTCTAATAAAGCCTTTTTCAAAATCGCTATGAATTACTCCAGCTGCTTTAGGGGCTGTCATCCCTTTTTCAATTGTCCATGCCCTAACTTCTTTCTTGCCAGCGGTAAAATAAGTTTGAAGGTTTAATAAATCATATGCACTTTTAATTAATTTTGCTGATCCAGGTTCAGACAAACCAATATCTAGTAGAAAGGCTTGCCTATCTTCATAACTTTCCAATTCATTAATATCTGCCTCTGTTCCAACCGCTAAAATCATAACCTCAGCATTCTCGTTTTTTAATGAAACCTTTAAATTGTCAACATGATTATTTCCTTTTACAGCCGACGACTCATCAACATTACACAGGTACAAAACTGGTTTATTAGTAATTAATTGAAGTGAATCCACAAAATCTTTGTCTTCATTTGAAAAATCCAAACTTCTTACAGGTTTAAAAGAATGCAAATGATCAATAATTTTTTTTAAAATACTAGACTCTTTCAAAGCTTCTTTATTGCCTGTTTTAACTAGCCTATTATTTTTTTCTAATTTTTTTTCTACTGTTTCTAAATCCTTTAACTGTAACTCTAAGTCTATTATTTCTTTATCTCTAACTGGATCAACAGAACCTTCAACATGAACTATATTGTCGTCATCAAAGCATCTTAAAACATGTAAAATAGCATCTGTTTCTCTAATATTAGCTAAAAACTGATTTCCCAAACCTTCTCCCTTACTTGCACCCTTTACTAAACCAGCAATATCAACAATCTCAACTGTGGCAGGAATAACTTTCTCAGGACTAACAAGCTCCTCTAATTTCTCTAATCTTTTATCTGGAACGTTAATTATACCTATGTTTGGTTCAATAGTACAAAAAGGGAAATTTGCACTTTGAGCTTTAGCATTTGACAAACAGTTAAAAAGGGTAGATTTACCAACGTTTGGAAGACCAACTATTCCAGCTTTCATATATTAATTATCAGGGTGCATAAATTTTTGTTTGCCAAGAAGTATGTCTTCAGATTCAATATTATTATCATCAGGAACACAACAATCTACAGGACATACTGCCGCACATTGGGGCTCCTCATGAAAACCTACGCATTCAGTACATTTGTCTGTAGCAATAAAATAAAATTCATCAGAAACTGGTTCTTGTTCTATATCAGCATTAGCTATCTTTCCGCTGGGGAGCTTGATGTCTCCTAGTAAACTTGTGCCATCAGAGTATTTCCACTCATATGATGCTTCATAAATAGCTGTATTTGGACACTCTGGTTCACAAGCTCCACAATTTATACAATCATCTGTTATCTTTATAGCCATGGTATTTACATTATCTTTCAATAGATTTGCATACAAAAGTAATTGAATTAAAATTCCTAACAAATTTAGTGAGTACATTAGATCAAAGAATAGATACTTTAAATCAACTAGGCAAACTATTTAAAGACGTTTGTGATAATAATAAAGATTCTATTTATCATATTTGGATTAATAAATTTCATGATGAAATTTCCTCTGCATTCCAACAAAATAAATGGTTTACTAAAGAATTTGTTTTATTATCACTTAATAACTGGAGTGTAGAATTAACAGATAACAATCTAAAAAAATGGATTGACAAATACAGAACGAAAGACTGCTCTGACAAAACAATTGCTATAATAATGGCAGGAAACCTGCCTTTAGTTGGTTTCCATGATTTCATATGTGCCTTTACTTTAAATTATAATTGCCTAATAAAGTTGTCATCTGATGATAAAATATTAATTCCAATAATAATAGAATTTATTCAATCTCTTCTTCCAGATTTTGAAAACAAAATCAAACTTGTTCAAAAACCATTAAAAAACTTTGATGGTGTCATTGCTACGGGAAACAATACTTCCTTCAAACATTTTGAGTTTTATTTTAATAAATATCCCAAGCTTTTAAGAAAAAGTAGACATTCAATAGCAATTTTAGATGGAAATGAATCTAAAAATGACTTAAAAAATCTTGGAAAAGACATCTTTAATTTTTTTGGTATGGGATGCAGAAGTGTCTCAAAAATATTTATTCCATATAATTATAATTTCGATCTATTATTTAACGCTCTATATGAACACAGAGGAGTTATAAATCACAATAAGTATGCAAATAATTATGATTACAATAAGGCTGTGTATTTAATGAGTGAACAAAAATTTGTAGAAAACGGATTCCTTATTATCAAAGAAGATAATAAACTTGGTTCACCAATTGCTTGTTTATTTTATGAAAAGTATAAATCAATTTCTGATTTAGAAAAAAAAACAATCAACATAAAAGACTCTTTACAATGTGTGGTTAGTAATTTAAAAATATCAAATGCCATTGCTTTTGGATCTTGTCAAAATCCAAGAATTGAAGATTATGCTGACAACATTGACACATTAAAATTTTTGTTGAAAATCTGATGATATCTTATTTGAAAAACATTAAATAATTTGTATCATTTGATTAATTTGCAAACTTTTAAAAATAATAATGAAAAAACATAATTTTAGCGCAGGCCCCAGTATACTACCTCAAGAAGTAATAAAAGAAGCTTCCAATGCAATTTTAGATATTAACAGCTCTGGATTGTCATTAATTGAGATTTCTCATCGAAGTAAAGATTTTGTTGAAATAATGAACAAGGCAACTTCATTATCTTTAGAATTATTAAATTTAGAAAACAAGGGTTACAAAGCCCTTTTTCTTCAAGGCGGAGCCAGTCTTCAGTTTCTAATGACTGCTTATAATTTATTACAAAATAAAGCAGGCTACTTAAATACTGGATCCTGGTCTACCAAAGCAATAAAAGAGGCCAAATTATTCGGGGAGGTAATTGAGTTAGCTTCATCAAAAAATAAAAACTTTAATTACATTCCTAAAGGCTTTGATATTGATCCTGATCTTGATTACTTACATTTAACAACTAATAATACGATTTTTGGAACTCAAATAAAAGATCTTCCAAACACTGAAGTCCCCATAATTGCTGACATGAGTTCAGATATTTTTTCAAGAAATATTGATTTTTCAAAATTTGATTTAATTTATGCCGGTGCTCAAAAAAATATGGGACCCGCTGGAACCACTCTCGTTGTTGTTAAAGAAGAAATTCTTGGAAAAGTAAATAGACAAATTCCTTCAATGCTTGACTATCAAGTTCATATTGATAAGGAAAGTATGTTTAATACTCCTCCAGTTTTTTCTGTCTATACCTCGATGCTTACTTTAAAATGGTTAAAAGAAAATGGTGGTATTAGTTCTATTGAGTTAAAAAATTTAAAAAAATCAGATTTAATTTACAGTGAAATCGATTCAAACGAATTATTTGAAGGTTTTGCCGCAATTGAAGATAGGAGTATTATGAATGTAACATTTAACCTTAAAAACAATCAGCATAAAGAAATTTTTGATAAAATGTGCATAGATGCAAATATCAGTGGTGTTAATGGTCACAGGTCTGTTGGAGGTTACCGAGCATCAATATACAATGCCATGAACATTTCCTCTGTAAATATCTTAGTTGAGGTCATGAAGGAATTAAAAAATAAAGTTTAAAAAACAAATAAATGATAAATATATTAGCAAATGATGGTATATCTCAAAGCGGAAAAGATGCTTTAGATAATGCTGGTTTTAATATTTCTACAATTACTGTAGCTCAAGAACAGCTAGCAAATCATATTCAATCTAATGATATTGCTGTTCTTCTTGTTAGAAGCGCTACGACAGTAAGAAAAGATTTAATTGACCGATGTCCTAATTTAAAGATAATTGGAAGAGGTGGGGTTGGAATGGATAATATTGATGTTGAATATGCTCGTAGCAAGGGTATAAATGTCATAAATACTCCTGCAGCTTCTTCATCTTCCGTAGCGGAACTTGTTTTTGCCCATTTATACGGTGGTGTTCGTTTTTTACACGAATCTAATAGAAATATGCCCTTAGAGGGAGACAGTAATTTTAAGAAACTAAAAAAAGCATATGCAAAAGGAGTAGAATTAAGAGGAAAAACAATTGGGATAGTTGGTTTTGGAAGAATTGGCAGAGAAACCGCCAAAATAGCTCTTGGAATAGGAATGAAAGTATTAGCTTACGATAAATTTCTTAAAGAAGCTTCCATTACTTTAAATTTTTCTCATGAAAAATCTGTTGAGTTCAATATTAAAATTTCCAAATTTAATTATTTGTTAGAAAATTCTGATTTTATTAGCCTTCATGTTCCTGCTCAAAAGGAGTTTATAATTGATAAAAAACAATTTGAATTAATGAAAGATGGCGTTGGTATAATAAATGCTGCTAGAGGTGGTGTTTTGAACGAAGTGGAACTTATTTCTGCTCTTGACTCTGGAAAAGTCTCTTTTGCAGGATTAGATACTTTTGAAAATGAACCAAAACCTGAAATTAAATTATTAATGCATCCCAATATATCTTTAACCCCTCATATTGGTGCAGCTACTAATGAAGCTCAAGACAGAATTGGAAAAGAATTAGCAGATCAAATTTCTAATATTTTAAATTAGAGTATGCTCAAAAAGTTAAAAGAAAAATGGGGAATTTCAACCCCTTTTCAAATGATAATAGTGTTTGTTGTTTTTGGAGTAACTGGAAGTGTTGCAGCAAAAATATCTGGACCTATTGTATCTCTTTTACCAATTGATAATCTTCCAGGCTTAATTTACTGGCCATTGAGACTTTTAATTATATTTCCTGTCTATCAAGTTTTACTGATATGGTTTGGATTTATGTTTGGCGCTATAGTAAGCGTTTTAACATATAAAAAAGATAAATTTATTTTTAATTTCTTTTTTAATCTTTCTCTAAAAATGTCAAAAAAAATGATGAATTGGTTGACTTTTGGGATATTATTTAAGAACTGATCTAATTCAAAAACTTACTGTTTCTTTTTTTAAATTTTTCAACTTTAGGTGATATAACGATTGAACAATATGGGGCACTTTTGTTGTTCTCAAAATAATCGTGATGATAACTTTCAGCAACATAAAAAGTAGTTTTATTTTCGATTGTTGTTACTATTTTATTGTTAAATTCATTAGAACTATCTAAATGCTGAATATGTTTTGTAATTAATTCAATTTCTTTTTTATCACTTGTGAATATTGAAGATCTGTATTGTGTACCTATGTCATTTCCTTGCCTATTAATGGTTGTTGGATCATGTGTAGAGAAGAAAATTTCTAAAATATTTTCTAAATTGATCTTTTTTAAATCATAATCAACACTAATAACTTCAGCATGTCCGGTTAACCCAGTACAAATATCTTTATATGTTGGGTTTGAAGTGTTTCCCCCAATATATCCTGGCAACACCTTTTCAATCCCTTTAGTCGCTTTAAAAATTGCTTCAGTACACCAAAAACATCCACCACCTAATATTATATTTTTTATCATTTATTATAAAAATAAACCATTGACGTTATAAGTTGTCTAAAATAATTAATTTCGTCCTTAGATTTAAAAAAAAGAATAGAACTTATTAAATGAAATATATATTAAATTTTTTATTAATATTTTTTTTCTGCATTGGTTTTACTCAAGAGAGAAAGACTATTCAACTTAAAAGGTTCGATTCTCCTCCCAAAATTGACGGTATTATAAACGATCAGCAATGGAAAAATCTAACTCCTGCTTCAAATTTTAAGAGATGGATGCCCAATAATGGTTCATCTGAAAAAATTGGTTATGAGAGTTTTGTTTATGTGGGATATGATGATAATTCTGTGTATGTAGCGGGGATTTTTAATAACCCCAACCCCATTCCAATAGAATTTAGTCAAAGAGATGATGTTTGGGAAGTTAATGCCGAAACTTTCTTTATTTCAATAAACACCTACGATGACAATATTAATTACCAAAGCTTTCAAATCACAAGTGCTGGAACTTTGGGCGATAGATATACCTCTGGTGAAATGAAAGAAGATGATCAAAATTTTGATACTGTATTTGAATCGAAATCATTTATTAATGATAATGGATGGAGTATGGAAATGAGAATTCC
The DNA here is from genome assembly GCA_003331265.1 of Cryomorphaceae bacterium. Taxonomy (GTDB): domain Bacteria; phylum Bacteroidota; class Bacteroidia; order Flavobacteriales; family Flavobacteriaceae; genus MAG-121220-bin8. Next base: position 11,927 of record QOPV01000032.1, read on the forward strand.
TTACAGCGCTTTGCGTTTTCCATCTAAAGAAATTCAAAAATGGGGAATAAACTTTGGTCGTAAAATTGTTGAGTTTAGTGAAGTTTACACTTGGAACTTTATTGATAATCAGAACTCAAAGTATCCTGAATCTATGGGAATCACCAATGAAATTAAAAACATCACCCCACCACTAAGATTGTTTTTTTATCCTTATGCTCAATCCTCTGTTGATTTTAAAAAAGGAAATAGTCCTGTAAGCAACTACTCTGCTGGTATGGATATTAAGTATGGTATAAATAATAGTTTTACACTTGACGCCACTTTAATACCTGATTTTGGTCAAGTTACTTTTGATGATAAAGAACTGAATTTGACTCCCTTTGAACAACAATTTGACGAGAATCGAGCTTTTTTCACAGAAGGAGCCTCTTTATTTAGCAAAGCTGACGGTCTATCATTCAGAGCTGGAAATTTTTTCTATAGTAGAAGAATTGGTGAAGAAATTAGTTTTGATGAAAATGATTATTTATTAAATGATGAGGAAATTTTAAACTACGATGGGAAACCTGACTTATTAAATTCTATTAAAATAACTGGTACTACTGATTCTGGATTAAGCATTGGATTTATAAACTCAATTACCAACAATGCTTATGCTAGAATAAGAAACACATCCACAGGTGAATTAAGAAAGCAAAAAATTGCTCCAATAACCAATTATAACATACTATCGTTAACCCAAAAATTTCTTAATGAATTTTCATCCGTTTCTTTGACCAATACGAATGTTTATCGGTCTTCTAAAGATTTTGAAAATGCCAATAATAGCGCATTTGTCCTAGATTTATTTGACAACAAGAAAAAGTTTAATATAAAAAGTATTATATACCAAAGTGATTCACCAAAATTTTCAGATGTAAAAGGCTTTAGAGGACTTATCAATATTGAAGAGTTAACAGGAAATTTTAGATATGCAATTAGTTGGACTGGAGTAGATGCAAACTACACCCAAAACGATCTTGGTTTTTACAGAAATATAAATGATCAAAGATTTTCAGCTCGAACTAGATTCACAACCTTTAAACCAACAAAAATTTATAACAAAATTACTGGATACTTTTCTGTTAGCGAAAGAAGCCGATTCTTTCCAAAAGTTATTAAGTCAAGAGGAGGACGAGCAGGAATTGATTTCACAACATTAAAATTAAATAAATTTGCGATTGACTTAGACTATACTTCGGCTTACAAGAACTACGATGAACCAAGAAAAAAAGATACTTACATAATTGATCCTGCTGAGTTTGAATTTCAATTTGAATTCGATTCAGATAATAGAAAGAAAATTCAATATTCCTTGGATTTAGCCCATAAGTATTCCGTAAACGAGAATTTTAATGAAAATAAAAGAGATTTTGATTTTGGTTTAGGTATAAAAATTAGAGCTAATAATAAATTAAATTTTGACTATAGATTACAAAATTCAATTCAAAATGACGACGTTGGTCAAATATTTAAAGAAAATAATATAGTTTATTTTGGAGTAAGAAATGTAAAAGCTCTTGAGAATAACATGGCCTTAAACTACAACTTCGATTCATACAGATCAATAAATGTAAAACTTAGACAGTTTTGGAGTTCTGCTGATTACTCTAGTTTATTTTATGCTCTTGAATCTAATGGAAGCAGAAAACTTTCAAACAAAACAATTGAAGATTATGATCCTAATACTAATTTTAATTTATGGAACTTTGATTTAGGTTTTAATTGGGAATTTGCACCTGGAAGTAAAGCTACTTTATTATATAGAAATAATATTTTCAATGAAGATAATATATCTGGAATCAACTATTACACAAGTTCAAAAAATTTATTTGAAATGCCAATGAATCATCAAATTTCATTACGAGTAAATTATTTCTTAGATTTCAATTTATTAAAAAAGAAACAAAGTTAATTTACATATGATTTCAGCTAAAAATATTTCTAAAACATATGACAACAAAAAAGTATTAGATAATGTCAGTATAGAAATAAAAAAAGGGGAAATTGTATCAATTGTTGGCCCATCAGGAGCAGGTAAAACAACTTTATTACATGTTCTAAGTACTTTAGATTTTGCCGATAAAAATGACAAAAGCGCTTTATTTTTAAATGAAATACGGATAGCAGATCTTAAACAGAAAGAAATCTCAAAGTTTAGGAATTCTCAAATTGGATTTATCTTTCAATTTCATGAATTACTTCCAGAATTTACAGCACTGGAAAATGTCTGTATTCCTGGGATGATAAGAGGTGATAAACCAAAAGAACTTGAATCAAGGGCTGAAAAGTTGTTAAAAACTCTCGATCTTGTTCATATAAAAAATCAAAAACCCTCCGAACTTTCTGGTGGAGAACAACAAAGAGTAGCTGTTGCTAGGGCTTTAATAAATGAACCTAGTATATTATTTGCTGATGAACCTAGCGGAAATCTAGATTCAAAATCTGCCGACAACCTACATCAACTTTTTTTCGACATTAGAGATAGATTAAAAATTACAATTGTAATAGTTACACATAATAAGAAGTTAGCTGACATGGCAGATAGAAAACTTAGTTTAGTTGATGGTAAATGGGTTAAGTAATTCTGAATTAAAAGATTTTTTAGATGAAAAATCTTTCCAATACAACCAGGTATCATTTATCGAATCAGATCCCATTCAAATTCCTCACGAATTCACAAAAAAAGAAGATATTGAAATAGCTGCATTTCTTACGTCGATTATAGCATGGGGACAAAGAAAAACAATAATTAAAAATAGTTATAAAATGATGGAGATATTGGATAATTCTCCTCACGATTTCATAATAAATTCATCGGAAAAAGAAATTGAAAAAGCTCATATAATACACAGAACGTTTAATCCAGTTGATTTTAGATATTTTATAAAAACTCTGAAGCAAATTTATATTGATTATGGAAATTTAGAAAATGCTTTTTATATTGAAAAAGAAAATACTGACATGCATTTTAATATTCATAATTTTAAAAAAATATTTTTTAAAAATAATTTTCCTTTAAGAACAACTAAACATCTTAGTGATCCTTTTAAAGGGTCCGCTTGTAAGAGAATCAACATGTTTCTAAGATGGATGGTAAGAAATGATAATAAAGGAGTTGATTTTGGAATTTGGAAAAATATTTCACCCTCAATATTATCCTGTCCATTGGATGTTCATAGTGGAAATGTTGCTAGAAAACTTGGACTTCTGTTAAGAACTCAAAATGATCATAAAGCTGTATTAGAGTTGGACCGTAAACTTAGAAAATTTGATGATTCAGATCCTGTAAAATATGATTTTGCACTATTTGGATTAGGTGTTTTTGAAGGATTTTAACAATCTATATTAACGGTTTTAAAATCAATTCTTATATTTGCTCAGCATTATTTTACAATGTTTTTTAGATAACTTGATTGCATGTCAATTATTCTTAAATCTGCAAAAGTTATAAATACCGAGAGTAAATACCACGGTACCAAGCAGGATATTTTAATTTCCAAGGGTAAAATAGTAAAAATAGCAAAATCAATTCCATCTAATGGCTATAGAGAAATTAACATTAAAGGGCTTCATGTATCTAAAGGTTGGTTAGACAGTAGCGTATGCTTGGGTGAACCTGGATATGAAGAAAGGGAAACTATTATTAATGGTGGAAATGTTGCTGGGAAGAGTGGTTTTACTGATATTGTTTTAAATTCAAACACAAAACCTGTAATCGATTCTCAAGCTGACATTTCATTTATAAAATCTAAATCAGCACAAATCATCACCAATATACATCCAATAGGTGCTTTTTCATTATCTAGTAAATCTAAAGAACTAGCCGAAATAAAAGATATGAAAGATAGTGGCGCAGTTGGATTTTATGATTATAAAAAACCTATTATTAATCCTAATCTATTAAAGACAGCATTGCTATACTCTCAAACATTTGACGCCTTAATTATGTCGTTCGCACAAGAAAATTCCATTTCAAATAATGGGGTGATTAATGAAGGTTTAATAAGTACTTCTTATGGTATAAAAGGAATACCAACTCTTTCAGAAGAAATTCAAATTAATAGAGATTTAAAAATTCTAGAGTATACAGGTGGCAAACTACATATCCCTACAATTTCATGTAAGAGTTCTGTTGATTTAATTAGGCAAGCTAAGAATAAAGGATTAAATATTTCTTGTAGTGTTGCAATTCACAATTTAATTTTTAACGATGAAAAACTTAAAGATTTTGATACTCGTTATAAAGTATTACCTCCATTAAGAACAGAACTTGATAGAAAAGCACTTGTTAAAGGGGTTGAGGATGGTACGATAGACCTAGTCACAAGCGATCATTCTCCAATTGATGTCGATCATAAAAAAATGGATATAGATAATGCACAATATGGTACAATCGGACTAGAATCGTTTTTTGGTGCCTTATTAACTTTATTTAATTTAGATAAAACTATCGACATTATAACCTCTGGTAAATCCATATTTAATATTCAAGATTATACAATTGAAGAGGAATCTGTGGCAAACTTATCTCTTTTTAAAGTTGATAAAGAATATACTTTTTCTAAATCTGATATATTGTCTAAATCAAAAAATAGTGCGTTTTTAGGAATGAAAATGAAAGGAAGAGCTTTGGGAGTTGTTATCAAAGAAAAACATCTTATTAATGAATGAAATTCCTTTTTTTCATTTAGTAAGAGAGTCCAATATTAAAAACAGACCATCTCCCCTACTTTTAATGATTCATGGTTTTGGAAGTAATGAAGAAGATCTATTTTCTTTTTCAAGAGCTCTACCTCATGAATTAACAATTATTTCTTTAAGAGGACCTGTAAATATTCAAAATATGGGCTATGCATGGTATGATATTTCTATTGATTTTAAAGGGAATAAGATTTATGACACACAAAAAGCTATTGATTCAAGAAATAAAATTGTTAAGTGTATAGACATGTGTGTTAGCATGTACAATACGGATAAGAACAACGTAACTTTAATGGGATTTAGTCAAGGTTCAATTCTCGTAAATGCAATTGCACTAAGCTATCCTAAAAAAATAAATAATGTTATTTCTTTGAGTGGAGGAATTGACCCCAATATTATTGATTTATCTAAATCTAATTTAAATAAACTAAATTTTTATATTTCGCATGGAACTCAAGATGAAGTTCTTCCATATAATCAGGCAAAAGAATCACTTGATTTTCTAAAAAACAACAACATAGATTTCGAATTTCAAAGTTATCCAGTAGGTCATGGAGTATGCCCAGAAAACTTTAAAGCCATGTTAACCTGGCTTAATAAAAAAATATTATAGATTGATTACAAGACCATCGTAAGATAAGTGAACTTCATTTGGTAATTTCTTTTCAACATCATCATGAAACCCTAATAAATGACTAATATGAGTTAAATAGGTTTTTTTTGGTTTTATTTTAGTAATTAAATCAAGAGCTTCTTGTAAATTTAAATGTGAATAATGTTTCTCTATTCTTATACAATTCAAAACCAAAATATCTAGATTTTCTAACTTTTTTAATTCCCTATCATCAATAGTTTTTAAATCAGTTAAGTATGCAAAGTTATTTAATCTATAACCATACACTTGCAAAGAAGCATGAAGATAAGAAATGGGAGTAACAGTTAGTTTAGAAATTTTAAAGTCTAAATTTTCAAAAACTTCAATCGGTTTTAACAAAGGAGCACCAGAATATTTCTTTTTGTCGTTAAATATGTATTCAAATCTATTATTTAAACTCTGTATTACTCTTGAGTGTGCATATATAGGTATTTCACCTTGTTTAAAACAAAAGGCTCTTAAATCATCAATTCCTGAAGTGTGATCGGAGTGTTCATGGGTATATAATACTCCATCAATTCTATTACAACCCTCCCTCAACATTTGTTGCCTAAAGTCAGGTCCAGTATCAACAACATAAGAACAGTTATTCCATTGAATTAAAATCGAAGATCTTAATCTTTTATCTTTTTTATTTAAACTAAGGCATACAGGATGATTACTTCCTATTAAAGGAATACCAGTTGAGGTTCCAGTTCCTAAAAAGGTTACTTTCAATTAGATTCTTTTTATTATAAATATATCATTTACTTGATAAAAAACTTATAACTTAGCCATATAATATATTAAATGATGTCTATTTCTTTAAAAGGAGATCAACCATTCGAAAATATTCCCTCCATTAAAGCTAAAGCTTTAAGAATAAATCTTAATGAGCATATTTACGGTACTTTTTCTGAAATAGGTGCAGGTCAAGAAGTTGCTAGACATTTTTTTAGATCTGGTGGTGCTTCTGGAACTATAGCTAAAACAATGAGTGCATACGATAAAGCATTTAGTGATGCAATATATGGACAGGAAACCAACAGTGGTTATGTTTCAGAGTCGAGGTTAAAAAAAATGTTAGATCATGAAATTAACCTTCTAGAATCGAGAATGGATAGGAAGAAACATCCAAATAAAATGTTTTTTACCTATGCTAATACTGTTGCTACCATAGATTTTGCTAAAAAATACAAAGGACATGGATGGATGGGTATTAAATTTCAAACCGATCCTAAAGCTAAATTTAGTGAAATTCACATCCATGTAAGGTTTCATTTATTTGAAGCTAAATCTCAACAAGAAGCTTTAGGATTAATGGGTCTAAATTTAATTTATGGTGCTTATTACAAACATGATGAACCTAGAAAACTATTGAGATATTTATATGATCATATTGACTCGGAAGCTATTGAAATAGATACTATTAATTTCTCAGGTCCATTATTTGAAGACGTAGACAACAGATTAATGAGTTTAGAGCTTGTTAAAAATGATATGACAAAAGCTGTTATGTTTGGTCCAGACGGAAATAACGTATTACCAGCAAAAGTTCTTTATAAAAAAAATATTCTTGCTATAAGAGGAAGTTTTAGACCTGTGACATTAGTAAACGAAGACATGTTTATAAAATCTAAAGATATAATTTTAAGAGAAAAAAAAATCAAAGAAGTTGATATGATCAATTTATTTGAAATTACTTTATCTAATTTAAAATCTACAAATGGCGATGTTAATGAAAAAGACTTTATGGATAGAGCTAAATTATTATGTGCCTTAGGGCATACTGTTATGATTACAAATTTTAAAGAGTATTATAAACTGGCTGAATACTTTTCTAGCTATACAGAAAAGGAAGTTGTTTTAACAATGGGAGTCAATAATTTAATTGAAATTTTTGACGAAAAATATTATGATAATCTAAGAGGAGGAATTTTAGAAGCTTTTGGAAAATTATTTGTAAAGAACCTAAGAGTTTTCTTATATCCAACAAAATCCAAAAAGGCAACTATTATTAACAGTAATAATATTCACGTTGCAAATAAAATGAAAAATCTATATAAATTTTTTAAATACAATAATAGATTATTAGATATCTTCGACTATGATGAAAGTCTTTTAGATATTTATTCTGTCAAAGTTTTAGAAAAAATTAATAAGGGAGAAAAGGGTTGGGAAAAAATGTTACCAGTTGAAGTTACGAAGGAAATAAAAAGTAAAAAACTATTTGGTTTTAAATAAATTTATCATTCTAAAATCTGACTTGAATGATCTTTTGTTTTTACTTTCTCAATTACCTTTATTATGGTTAATTTTTCATCAACAACAAAAGTAGTTCTTAATATACCTTCATAATCTTTACCCATGAACTTCTTAAAACCCCAAACACCAAAAGAATTGATTATTTTTTTTTCTGTATCAGCTAATAAAGGATAAGGAAATCCACCAAATTTTGAAGAAAAAGAAGATTGTGACTTAACCTTATCTGCACTTACCCCAATTATAGAATAACCAGCTTTTGTTAAAACTGAAAAATTTTCTGATAAATTACATGCTTGTGCGGTGCAGCCAGGTGTATTTGCTTTGGGGTAAAAAAATATGATAGTTTTTTTGCCTTCTAAATCTTTATTCGTTATTAAATTTTCTTTGTCATCATAACACGAAAATTCAGGGATTTTATCTCCTACTTTTAATAAACTCATATGAAATATATTTGTGGTAAATTTATATAATAATAAATGAATAAAAAAGAAAGAGTAAATTATATAATTGATACTTTGGAACTTTTATTTCCAAAAGTACCTATACCACTAGATCATAAAGATCCATATACACTTTTAATTGCTGTTTTACTTTCTGCTCAAAGCACAGATGTTGGTGTAAATAAAATAACACCAATTCTATTTTCAAAGGCTGATAATCCTTTTGATATGGTGAAATTAACTGTTGATGAAATAAGAAATATTATAAGACCTGTCGGTTTATCACCAATGAAATCAAAAGGAATACATGGATTATCTCAAATTATCATTAATAATCATAACGGAAAAGTTCCTGACAACTTTGAAGACCTTGAAGCTCTTCCAAGTGTAGGTCATAAAACTGCTAGTGTAGTTATGGCTCAAGCTTTTGGAATTCCAACATTTCCAGTGGATACTCATATTCATAGACTCATGTATAGATGGGGGATGTCGAGTGGAAAAAATGTTAAAACTACAGAAAAAGATGCTAAAAGAATTTTTCCAATTCAATTATGGAATAAACTTCATTTACAAATAATATGGTATGGTAGAAAATTTTCTCCAGCAAGAGGATGGAATATCAAAACTGACATAATAACACAAAAAATTGGTAGAAAATCTTTTATAAAAAAACATTCCTTTTGATTTCATTAAACCAATTCCATCAATTCGGTTTTTATTGAAGATTTATCCATAGATTTTCTTAGATTATTTAATGAATATCTCACCCTTCCCAATGCAGTATTAATAGAAATATTATTTATTTCTGCAATTTCTCTAAAACTTAAATTTTCAAAAAACCTTAGTTTTACTATCTCTTTCTGAGAATCTGGTAAAGTGTTAATCATGCTAGATAATGTTTTAGATAAAGTTTTGTCAGAAATAATATTTTCCTTTAAAGAATTTTCTGAGGATTTAATGTTTGAGAAAGTATTGTATAAATCTTTTTCATATATAATTTTTGATCTTTTTTCTTTTCTAAAATGATCCATTACTAAATTGTGTGAAATTCTTAATACCCAAGGAAGAAACTTACCTTGTTCGTTGTAAGATCCCTTTTTAATGATTTTAAAGAC
>QOPV01000033.1 GCA_003331265.1 Cryomorphaceae bacterium
AGGGATCTAATTTCTTTTTTTGAATAATTTGCTTAGCGGCTTTAATCGCCATGAAAGAGGTTCCAATTCCCTTATCTAAAATTCTTCTTTCCTTTATTCCAGTTCTAGTTAATATCCAATCGTCATTGGTATCAACCATTTTTTCTAAATCTTGATTGTTTAGAATTTTGCTAGGCAAATATGACCCTAATGCTGTAATTGAAGCAAAGTTTTTATTCAAGTTGATCAGTTAGTAATATAGCAAAAGTGAGAAAAAAATGGCAAAAAATGGCAAAAAATGAGAAAAAAATGGCAAAAAATGGCAAAAATTTTAAAAATTATTATTTTTAAAATTATGCTTTAGCCTCTACCGTACTGTCAATCAAGACCTTTCCTCTATAATATAATTTGTCTTCATGCCAGTGGGCTCTGTGATACAGATGAGATTCGCCTGTAGTTTTACAAGTTGATATTTGCGAATCTGCCACTTTATAATGAGTTCTTCTTTTATCTCTTCTAGTTTTAGAAATTTTTCTTTTAGGATGTGCCATAATCTGTATTTTATATTAAATCTTTTAATTTATCCCACCTTGGGTCAGTTTTGGAGGTTTTGTTTCTAATCTTTGATTCGTAGTTTTTTAATCTTTTAACTGTTTCTGACTCTAAAGAGCCATCCTCAATACCAGGATGAATTATTTTTATTGGTAAAGATAGTACTATCATTTCATATAATTGCTGTGAAACATCTAATTGATAGGATCCTTTAGGTAAAATCAAGAGTTCGTCATTATCATTATTAAGCTCTGAACCAAATTTCACAACTAAATTCATGGATGATTTTTGTAGGTAATCAAATGGTTCGTTTGACACAAAACAATTAATATTAATCATCCCCTTAGATGAGAAACTCAACTCTAATAAATTTGGCTTTTTGATAAGATCCATTTTTACATTAATAGTGCAGCTATTAAAATCATCGTAACCAAAATGTTTAAACAAGTTGTTGTCTACGGAAAATTCAAACACATGCAATCCTTCTTTTAGTCCAGAAAAATTAGTTACGTATTGACTTAGAAAATGCATGTCATATTTCTTTTTGAGTTCGCGAATATAAGAAATTTTAAGGTTAAAAAAATTGTGAATTTTTATAACTAACCTTTTTTATTTTATGATTGTTTCATAATTAAATTATTATGCGCATTTCGATTATTAAAAACTTTTAAACCACAGAATATCGCATTTGTGAAAGATGTTGGATTGGCTATGTTTTTACCCGCAATATCATAGCCAGTTCCATGGTCTGGAGAGGTTCTTACTTTATTTAGTCCTGCTGTAAAATTAACTCCCTCTCCGAACGAGAGTGTCTTAAAAGGAATTAGTCCTTGATCATGATATATTGCTAAAACCGCATCATATTTTTTATGAAGCATTGCTCCAAAAAAACTATCACTTGAAAATGGCCCTGAGATTAAACATCCTAATTTAGAGATTTCTATTAAGGCTGGAGATAATATTTCTTCATCTTCTTTCCCAATCACCCCCCCATCGCCAGCGTGTGGGTTAATAGACAATACGGCAATTTTAGGCTTGGAAATCCCAAAGTCAATTTTGAGAGATTTCTGCATAATAGTTATTTTACTTTTAATCTTTTCTAAGCTCACATTAGAGATAATTTCTTTAACTGAAATGTGATCTGTAAGCAATCCTAATTTCAGCTCTTCGCTAATCATAAACATTAAACTTTCACCCTGAAACTGATTGGACAAATAATCTGTATGGCCAGGAAAATTAAATTTATCACTTTGTATATTTTGTTTATTTATTGGTGCAGTAACCATAATATCAACATTGTTTTCTTTCAAAGATTTAGTCACTGCTTCAAGAGATCTAAAAGATAATTCGCCAGATTTTTTTGTTGATTTACCGAATTCTAATTTAAATGAATCTTCCCAAACATTTACTACATTAATTTTTCCTTGTTCTGGTTTTTGACTTATTTTAATTTTATTAAAACTTAACTCTATGTTAAATCTTTTTTTTTGACTTAAAAGAAGTTCTTGATTTGCAAAAATAATAGGCGTAAAAAACTCTAAGATTCGTGAGTCGTGAAGTGATTTTAAAATTATTTCAACTCCTATCCCATTTAAATCCCCACAAGAAATTCCTACAATTGGACATAAATTATCTTTCATAAATTTTTATAGGATTTATCACTAATTTTACAAGATTAAATATATATAAATTAAAGAATATGTTTACTGGAATTGTTGAAAATGTAGCTCTAATTTTAAAACTAGAAAAAATCAAGGATAATTTAAATATTACCTTACAAACCTCTTTAGCGCAAGAATTTAAGGTGGATCAAAGTGTTTCTCATAACGGAATTTGCTTAACTGTTGTTGATGTTAGTAAAGAAAAATATGTGGTTACTGCTATTGAAGAAACTATTGAAAAAAGTAGTATTGGATTTTGGGAAGTGGGAGATTTCATAAATATTGAAAGAGCTATGAAAATAGGTGCCCGACTGGATGGACACATGATTCAGGGGCATGTAGATCAAATAAGTCAATGTACCGAATTAATTGAAAAAAATGGAAGTTGGATGTTTACTTTTAAATATACTAGCTCAAACAATGTTACCGTTGAGAAAGGGTCAATAGCTGTAAACGGAATTAGTTTAACAGTCGTTAACTCAAAAGAAAATAGTTTTAGCGTAGCTATAATTCCCTATACTTATGATCACACTAATTTTAATAGACTTAAGGTTGGTGATAATGTAAATTTGGAATTTGATATTCTTGGAAAATATATAGCTAAAATGCTTGCCAAAGCACTCTGATTTTTTACATTTTAATGATCCAAAGTAGTGGATTTACAGGTGATGTTTTTTGAAAAATACTAAATTGAATAGTAGATTTTCCAGTTGAACTATTAGTGAAAACTTCTCCAATATTTTGACTTGAAAACACTTTTTCACCTTTCTTAACATATACTTTTGAAAGGTTTTTATAAGCGCTAATATAATTTCCATGTTGAATTAACACAGTTGGGTTACTTCCTTTAAACTGCAATACTGAAAGTACGGTGCCCTCAAAAACAGTTCTAACTTTTTCATTAGGCCGTGTGGCTATAATTATACCATTACTTTTAATTGTAGCTGTTTTAACTACTGGGTGTCGTTGAGTCCCAAACCTTTGAATTACAACTCCACGAATAACTGGCCAGGGTAATTTTCCTTTATTTAAATTGAAATTTTTTGACAACTCTAAAGCTTCTGGAGTCAGATTAAAGCTATTAGAATTGGTTTTTTCTTTATTAGACTTGGCAATTGCCTCCCTTATGAGCTTCTCTATTGCTTTATCTATTTGTATGCTCAACTTCTGTTTATCGGCTATTTCTTCAATATATTTTTTTTCTTTTCTTCTTAATTCAATCGCTATGGTATTTGATTGATCTTTTTCATCTTCAAGAGTTTTTTGAACAGATCTATTAGTTTTTAATAATTCTTCTTTTTTATCTTTTTGAGATTTCAATCTATCGTTCAAACTAGCCAACTCTTTTACTAAAGCTGAAATTTTAATAGCCTGATTTTTTCTAAAAAGAGCAAATTGTTTCATATACTGAACTCGTTTGTATGCTTGAAAAAAACTTTCAGAGGACAGTAAAAACATCACTCTACTTTTACCTGATTTTGCCTTGTAAGAATTGAGAATCATATCTTTATAGTCTTTCTTTACAATTATTAGTTCTGAGTTTAACTCAGCCTCCTTGTTTAGGTTTTGGTTAATTTCACTATTTAGTAAATTAATTTGTTGATTAGTAAGCTTGACTAGCTCTTCTTTACGTAAAATTTTAAGATTTAAATTTTCAATGTCATCGTAAACTGCTTTTTTTCTTTTTTTGTTGCTAAAAAGGAGCTCGTTTATGAGTTTAATTTCCTTTTGAACTTCTTGTCTTTTTAATTCTAATTGAGCTTTACTATTTTGGGAGAAACCACTATTTACAACAGAAAGTAGAAATATACATGTAATAAAAGAGTCAATTCTTTTTGAGAAGATCATATCTTAATCTCTTTATATCCGTTAGGGATTTTAAAAGAAAACATTCCTTGCTGTGTAGTTTTACTAACTTTTAAGTTTAGTAATATTTTAAGTTTTTCTTTTTTATTATTCGCTGAAATAGTTATTTTTTCGGGAAAAAAATCTCCCTCAATAAATTTATAATCATCATATTCAACAGTGAGATAATTATTTTCAGAATATATTGATTGACTTATTAAACTTAAGTCTGTTGGATTAAATATATAACGAACATTATTGGAATTTGTTTTTGAAAAAGTTTCTAAACCGTATGTGTTGTTTTCATAAAATTGTTTCCAATTCATTTCATTAAATTCTATTATAGGCTGTCCCGTTAACATATTTTGGAATGAGATTAAGGTGAATCTATTATTTAATAAATTTGAGATATATTGGTAATTCCCACTGTAAAAGGTCCTGCTTATTTTTTCGTAAAATTTAATGTTTTTATCTGTAAGTAACGCTTTAAATAATGGAATTAATATTGAACCATTGATTAATATCTTCTCATCTTTTTGAATTCTTACACTTAAATTAATCTGGTTTGTGGAAGTGTTATCAATAATAGTAGATTGAGATCTTATGGATAAATAATTGTAATCAGGCTTTCTTTCTTTAATTTCGTTAATTAAAGTCCTGGTAGAAACTTTCTTGTAATCAGATTTGTATTCGACTTTTGTAAAGGATTTACATCCAACAATAAGGATTGAAAATAATAAAATAATTTTTTTCATTCTAAGCAAGTTAGATTAACTCACTGAAATCTCCAATATTTATTTCCTGTCCATTTCCATTATATACACAATTGTTTCCTACCATTGATTTTTTAAGTTCTGCATTACTAATCGATGTATTGGTTTGGATTATACTATTAGAAATAGATGATTTTAATATTTTAGAACCTTCCCCAATTGAGACATACGGTCCAATTGTACTGTCAATAATAGTGACGTTGTGATGAATTGAACAGGGTGGAATAATTTTAGCGTTAATTAAATTTATTTTTTCAGAAATTAATCTTTTTCCATCTTGGTTTAAAAAGGTCAACATGGCTTTATTTGCTTTAATACATTTTTTAACATCCCCACAATCTAACCATTCATTTACTTCTCCAACCGAAAACTTTTTACCCTCTTTCATCATTGCTAAGAGGCCATCATTAATTTGGTATTCACCAGAATTCATTTTATTATTTGAAATAACTATTTCTAATTTATCTTTCAGTTGAGATATTTCCTTAAAATAATACATTCCTATTACCGCTAGGTCTGAAACAAAACTTTCTGGCTTCTCAACTAGATCTATAATTTCATTTTTTTGATTTAATTTGACCACACCATATGCCTCTGGGTTACTAACTCTTTTGGTCCAAATAACCACATCTGAATTTTTATCAAAATTATCATCGACTCTAATTAATGTATCGGGATATATTACAATGGCACTTCCAGTTAATGATGGTTTAGCGCACATTATAGCGTGTCCTGTCCCTAAAGGACTTAATTGCCTATAAATTACTGGTTTTGCATCATATTTTTTAGCAATCGCACTCAAGCTTGTCTCCACTTCTTTATTGAAAAATAATGGATCTCCTATTATAAAGATGATCTCGTCAATTGGTTCGTCAATTAGTTTAACAGTATCTTTTACCAATTGGTTTAAAATAGGACTTCCTGCAATTGCAACTAAAGGTTTTGGAGTGGTTAAAGTATGAGGTCTTAACCTAGATCCTCTTCCAGCCATAGGTATAATTATTTTCATCTTATTTTAATTTGTTCCAGTGCTTCCAAACCCCTTTTTTCCTCTTTTGGAGTCCTGTAAAGACTCTGAAAGTTTCCAATCTATTATTTCGTGCTTAGAGATAACTAATTGAGCTATCCTATCCCCAGATTTAATTTGAAATTTTTCACTAGACAAGTTAATCAATATAATACCTATTTCTCCTCTGTAGTCAGCATCGATTGTCCCAGGAGAATTTAAAACTGTGATTCCTTTTTTTAATGCAAGACCACTTCTTGGCCTTACTTGTGCCTCGTAATTTTTTTTTAGCTCAATATATAGTCCTGTTTTAACTAAAGTTCTTTCCAATGGGTCTAGTATAATAGGGGTATCCAAAAATGCTCTGATATCCATGCCTGCAGATAACAGCGATTCGTAGCTTGGCAAAGGGTTGGAAGATTTATTGATTACTTTAACAACCATATAAATTTATTTATAAAAAACTCAACTAAGTAATTAAAACTTTTAATTATTTAAGGCTTCAGCTCCACCAACTATTTCTAAAATTTCATTTGTTATTGAAGCTTGTCTAGCCTTATTGTATGTAAGTTTTAGTTCATCTCTAAGTTCAGAAGCATTATCTGTTGCCTTATGCATAGCCGTCATCCTCGCACCATGTTCACTTGCAAAAGAATCTCTAATGGCTTTAAACAATTGCATTTTTAAAGACTTAGGAATTAAAGTGCTTATGATTGAGTCCTGAGAAGGCTCAAAAATATAATCTAAACTATCAGAAGTTTTACTTTCGTTTAATGGAATAGGCAAAAACTGTTCTGATTTAATGATCTGAGTCGCAGCATTTTTAAAGCTATTGTAAATTAATTCTATGTGATCATAATTTTGATCTAAAAATAGGCTCATCAATTTTTCTGCAATTAAGGAAACGTTTTCATAGTTTAAATTGTCAAATAATTCACTATCATTTTGAATGACATTTTCGTTTTTTGAAAGCGAGTCATTTATTTTTTTTCCAATAGTTAAGAAATCTATATTGGTGTTTTTAAACTCATCTTTAGATTTAAAATTTGTTATCTCTTTAAAAATATTAGCATTAAATGCCCCACAAAGCCCCCTATTTGAACTAATTGCAATTACTAAAACATTTTTAATTTCTCTTTTTTGGCTATATAACTTGTCCCCGCTAGATCCACTTAAGCTTTTCATTAATTCAGAAAGTTTGTTAGAATAAGGCCGCATGGCTGTAATAGCATCTTGTGCTTTTTTTAGCTTTGCAGCTGAAACCATTTTCATCGCACTAGTTATCTGCATCGTAGAAGACACAGACCCTATTCTAATTCTAATTTCTTTTAGATTAGCCATTATTGGTTTTTAATAAGTTGAGCTTAATTCTTCGGCTGTTTTAGTTAAAACAGAAACAACATCATCTGTTAATTTTCCAGATTTAATTGTTTCCATAGTTTTTTTATGTTTTAATTTTAAAAAGTCTATATACTTTCTTTCAAATTCCTTGATTTTGTCTACTGGAACTTTTTTTAATAAGTTTTTAGATCCAGCAAAAATTATTGCAACCTGATCTTCTACTGTAAACGGATCATTTTGAGCTTGTTTTAGAATTTCAACATTTCTCTTCCCTTTTTCAATTACATTTAAAGTGGCGTCATCTAAATCAGAACCAAATTTAGCAAAAGCTTCTAATTCTCTGAACTGAGCTTGATCTAATTTTAAAGTTCCTGAAACTTTTTTCATAGATTTAATCTGAGCTGAACCTCCAACTCTAGAAACGGAAATACCCACGTTAATTGCTGGTCTGACTCCTGCATTAAATAAATTTGATTCTAAAAATATCTGCCCATCAGTAATCGAAATCACGTTGGTTGGAATATATGCGGAGACGTCTCCTGCCTGAGTTTCAATAATAGGAAGGGCAGTTAATGATCCTCCTCCTTTTACAATTGGTTTAAGTGAATCTGGCAAATCATTCATGTCTTTAGCAATTCCATCATCTGCAATCACCTTAGAAGCTCTTTCTAATAATCTAGAATGTAAATAGAATACATCCCCTGGATAAGCTTCTCTTCCTGGAGGTCTTCTTAATAACAATGAAACTTCCCTGTATGCGACAGCTTGTTTTGACAAGTCATCATATATTATTAGTGCTGGCCGTCCTGTATCTCTAAAAAACTCGCCAATAGCTGCCCCTGCAAATGGAGCGTATACTTGCATAGGAGCTGGATCAGAAGCGTTTGCAGCCACTATAGTTGTATAAGCCATCGCTCCTTTATCCTCTAAAGTTTTTGCAATACCGGCTACTGTTGATGCTTTTTGACCAATAGCAACATAAATACAGAAAACCGGCTCGCCAGCGTCATAAAATTCTTTTTGGTTCAAAATTGTATCAATACAAACAGTTGTTTTTCCTGTTTGACGATCACCAATAACTAATTCTCTTTGCCCTCTTCCAACAGGGATCATGGCATCCACTGACTTTATACCAGTTTGTAAAGGCTCATTAACAGGTTGTCTGAAAATTACTCCAGGAGCTTTTCTCTCAAGTGGCATTTCATAAAGTTTACCTTCAAGACTCCCTTTACCATCAATTGGCTTTCCAAGTGCATTAACAACTCTCCCTACAATTTTTTCTCCAACGTTAATTGAAGCGATTCTTTGGGTTCTTTTAACCGTATCGCCTTCTTTAATTTGTTTAGAGGGTCCTAATAATACCACCCCAACATTATCTTCTTCAAGGTTCAAAACTATCCCTTCAAGGCCAGAGTCAAACTGGACTAATTCACCATACTGGACGTTAGACAAGCCATACACCCTTGCTATACCATCTCCCACCTGTAAAACCGTTCCTACTTCATCCAAGGAAGCTGACGCGTCTAATCCTGTTAATTGTTGCTTTAAAATTGCTGAAACTTCAGCAGGCTTAATTTCTGCCATAATCTATGTTATTGATAAGTTTGTATTTTTATTAAATTCTTGTTTTATGTTTTTTAATTTGTTTTTAAAACTAGCGTTATATTCAATATCGCCTACTCTTAGAACAAAACCTCCTATTAAGCTTTTATCAACTCTGTTAGTTAAAGTTGTTTTTTTGTTAGTTAATTTAGAAATTGTTTCTAGAACTTGATCTTCTAGTTCGTTATTTAATGGGACAGCCGTAGTCACAGTAGCTGACTGTATTTCTTTAAAATCATTATATAATTCAATAAACTTTAAAGCGACAATATCGAAAATATTCATTCTGTTATTTTCATGTAAAATATTTATTAAGCTTAAAGTTAAGCTTCCTAAATCTTTAAATATCAAGCTTAATGAGCTTAATTTAATGCTATTTTTGATGACCCTACTTCCTGTCATGTGCTTTAATTCAATGTTGTCTGCAAAAGTTTTTTTAACAAATTCCATATCACTAAAGGTCTCCTCAACACTGTTTTTTTCTACAGCTTCTAAAAGAAGAGCTTTAGCATATCTTATGGCGGCACGGCTTGATTTCATTTTTATTTTAGCGTAACATCTTTAACTAGTTCTTTTACTAAACTCATTTGGGACTTATCATCTGAAAGTTTTTCTTTTAAAACTTTCTCAGCTATCTCTACCGAAAGGTCAGCAACTTGATTTTTCAAGTCAATAATAGCAGCATTTTTTTCACTTTCAATTGTCTCTTGAGCTTGAATGATGATTTTTTTTGCTTCAACGTTGGCTTCATTCTTAGCGTCATCAATTAGTTTTTGTTTAATCTCTCTAGCCTCCTTTAAAAGGCCATCTCTTTCTAATCTCGCTTTCTTTAAGGTTTCTTCGTTATCTGACTGAAGAGAGGCCATCTCTTCCCTTGCTTTTTCGGCAGAAAGCAATGCGTTTTTAATTCCTTGTTCTCTTTCATTTACGGCATCCAAAATTGGTTTCCATGCATATTTTTTTAGTAAAAGAATCAAGAAAATGAATATGATAGTTTGCCAAAAAAACAAACCAATCGAAAATTCTGATAAAAGTTTTTCCATTTTTTTAGATATTTAAATTATCTTTTTACAGCACAGTTTAAAAAGACTGCGCTGTAAAAAGCTTGATAATGAGCTTATAGTGCAAAAAGTGCAGCAAAGCCTATACCTTCAACAAGAGCAGCTAAAATAAGAGCGGCAACTTGAATTTTTCCACTAGCATCAGGTTGACGGCCAATAGCTTCCATAGCTCCTTTTCCTGTCAATCCGATTCCAATTCCAACTCCAATTACTACTAGTCCTCCACCTACGATTACTGGTATTTCCATATTTATATAATTTTAATTAAACATTCTTTTTTAATGATCCTCCTCCGCAACTGCAAATCCGAAATATAATGCTGATAGCATCGTAAAAATATATGCTTGTAAAAGAGCTACTAAAATTTCTATTATTGAAATAAAGAAAGCTAGTACAAACGATAAACTTTGACCTATCATGTTGTTAAAAATAAACATCAAGCCAATTAAACTGTATAAAACTATATGCCCAGCCTGAATATTGGCATATAATCGAATTAATAATGAAAATGGCTTTATAAAAACTCCTAAAAGTTCAATTGGGGCTAAAACTATTTTAATAAGTACAGGAACACCTGGCATCCAAAATATATGTCCCCAATAATTTTTATTAGCAGTTAAATTTGTAATTAAAAATGTTAATAATGCTAAAGAGAATGTAACAGCTATATTTCCTGTAACGTTGACGCCAAGTGGGGTAAGTCCCAACATGTTTAAAAACCAAACAAAAAAGAAAACCGTCAATAAAAAACTCATATAGTTTTTATATTTTTTTTCTCCAATATTTGGAATTGCTATTTCGTCTCTAATGTATAAAATTATAGGTTCAAAAAATCTTCCTAATCCACTCGAAATGCCTTTATTTGTTTGAAAAGAATTTGCCAAACCTCTGAAAAGAAAAAACATTAAAATTGCAACCAATATAATGGTTGCAATATTTTTAGTTATTGAAAAATCTAAAGGAACCTGATTTATAAAAGCACCTTCTTTGTCTGTTTTATAAATTTTACTTTCATCATAGTTTAATTTATAAAAGTTACCCTTGCTTTCAACAATAGCTTTTCCATGCTTAAGTTTTGAAGACATAAAAATATGTAATCCATTATCATATAAAATGACTGGAAGAGGAAGTTCTAAGTAAACTTTTTTGCCGGTTTTGTCTTTCCAATAGGTTAAAAAATAAGAATGATTATCCTTTAAATGATGAGTAATATATTCTTTTATGCTTGTCTTATTTGCTTTTGATTCCGGTTTGTCTATTGAAATACTTTCAGATGATGACGCGTAAATTGAGAGTCCAAAAATTAAGGAAAATAAAATAGATGTAGAATATTTAATATTTTTCAATTTAAGCCTTAATTTTTAGGTTAAAAATATGTGCGCAAATGTAAGCTTATTAACGAAAAAATAAAAATTACTTTTATAAAATTTTAATAAAAGTCAGCCGTCTTAATAAAAATTTTAGTTGAGGTTTAATTGTTAATTCTTTTTATTTGCTTAATTAGAATATAAAAAGAAATTATTACTCCTAAAATTGTCGAAATAGCAGTAAAAAAAATTTCATATTGATATGATTCGTCCAAGTACTTTCCAATGTGAGCAAAACAAAATATTATTAATCCCATTTGAAAAACAAGACCGATAAAAATCAAATAAGGGTTAGGCCGTTTTTTCGTTGGGAGTTTGTTTTTCATCGCTTGATAAAGCCTTCATTTTTTTTGCTCCTTTCATTGAGATGTTTGCATCTACATTAGCTCCTGATTCAATAGCTAATTTTCCTGTAATAACATCTCCTTCTATTCTGGCAGAAGATTTTAGCGAGAGTATTCCCGAAACATCTAGACTTCCTTTTATTAGGCCTGCTATGTCAGAATTTGAGCATGTTACTTTTCCCGATACAATACCATCTTCACCTACCACAACTTTTCCGGTAGTGTTAATTGTTCCTTCTACATTTCCATCAATTCTAAAATCTGCTTGAGAAGTTATGTCTCCAACAATTTTAGTGGTTTTTTCTATTATATCTATTTTATTAGATTCTCTTGATTGTTGCATAGTTTTATTGTTTGTTATTCCAAAAGCCATAAGTTAATTTTCTTTATACAAGTCTAAAGTCTTGTAAATCAGCATGTTTTTATACTGGGAAGACAAAACTACAAAATTATTTTTTAGTTTTAATAAATCGATACTCCTCTCTATTGCTCGCCTTAAGTAATTTGCTTTTTCTATATTTTCAAAATCTTTTATAACTATAAGTTTTATGTCATAATCGTATACATCCATTGAAACTCTATTAGAGTCCCCTACAATAGAAGATATACTATCCAAAACTGTTTCTTCAAATTCTCTTTTTTCTAAAGGAAAGATCAAGGAATATTTTCCAGAAATTGATTCAGATTTTTGTGTCTTCCATTTTTTATTTATTTCAGAATTGATTTTTTGTATTTCTTTTTTTCTATTGCTATTAGGATATTTTACTATTAACTCTTTTAACATCTCGTTATATTTTAAAATCCCCTCAAGCCTCCCAACTGAGGCTGCTTTTAAAAGTTCCCAATCAAAAGACATCTCTTTATTGTCAATAAAACTTAACTGGTTTTCAATTCCGTTTATCACTTCTTCAAACTTTTGCTCTGCAAAGAGAAGTTGTAGACTATCTAACTTTTCTTTTAAAACATCTTCCTCAAGAACTAAGTTATTTGAGCTTTTTAAGATTTTAGCAAATTTAGTTTCCGGATAATCCTCTATTACTTCTTTTTTAAGCTCTTGTGCTCTTTGTTCATCAACTTGCTTGAAAATCTTAAAAAGTAAATATTTTGCCTCTGCTAAAATTTGTTGGTTTACTTTCAGGCCAACCAATTTGTTTAAACGACTCTTAGCCAGTTCATAGTCTTTATACTTAACTAGGTACAGCTCTCCAAGCCGTAAATAGGACTGGGCTCTAAGATTATTTATGCTATCTCTTTGGCTATTTGTAACAGGAATGGCAGAAAACAATTCTGTATTTCTTAATGAGTTGCTAATTTCTTTAGGCTCAACTAATTTAATCTCCTCTTCTTCGCTTATTTCTTGCTGAACAGATACAGATGATGAATTTCTCCAGTAAGATTCTCTTGTTCTTTTTCCCCATAAAATTTCAAAAGAATTCTTGCCTAATTCTACTAGGTTGTCATCATAAAAATAAAAATTACTTTTTCTAGTGCTGGTTCTAGAAATATTATCAGGCCTATTTTTATTGTTTTGTTTGAGCTTTTCTTGTTTTTCTTTTGTTTCATTTACATCAATTTGACTTAATATATCGTCAAGTTTTTTGCTGTCGTAAAAAGAAATCTTAATTAAACTGTCATAAAGTGTAATGTCATTTTCTAGTTTAATAATTTGATTTAATCCTTTTTTTTGTCTTTGGATTTCCCAAAATTGTTTAGACCTTACGTCCAAATTCTTTAAAGTACTATCTAAATATTTTCCTGCTATGACATATTTAGAATCTTCAAAATACATTTTAGCAATTTTATTATATCCCCTATATAGTAAATCATTATCATTACTATTCTTTCTAATTGCTTTGTTTAAATACTTTTTTCCCTTTTGTGTTGAACCTCGAGAAAAAAGCAGCATAGAGTAGTTGTAATATATCTTATCTAAAAAATCTTCGTTTTCATAATTATCAATCATTTTTTTGATTTGAATTTCCTTATCAGTGTTTTCTAAAGAATCATACAATAACGTTTTTAACTTAGCATTTAAATAAAACTCTCTAGGAATTTTTCGATGAAATTGTGCGACTTTTTTAAAATATATACTTGCTGAATCGGTCTTGGATTGACTTTCCAAAACTTGTCCCAAAATATATAGATATCTCGCTTTATTTGTTCTATTGGGCTCAAGTTCTACAGCAAGTTTTAAGGGTTTAATTGTGCTGCCTAGTTCATTTAATTGAAAATAAGCCATGGCTAAAATTGCATTGGCATGGGCTTTATTTTGTTTATTTATATTTTCTTTTTGCAGTACGTTTTTAAGAATTTCTATTGCAAGGTTTTCTTGCTCAAGTCTAATATTACTTTTTGCTTTCCATATTACAGATTGATCCCAAAGCTCATTTGTGGTTTTTTGTTTATAAACTTGATTAAAGGCATCTATGGCAGGCACAAATCTTTGATCCAAATACCTTGCTTTTCCCAAAAGCATATAGGCATTTGCAATTTTAGGGTTCATTTGCCTTCCATCAATAGGCATGGAATGTTTCTGAATAGTCTTTGCCGCTTTTTCTTCTCCCTTTAAAAAGTTGGCATTTTCTATTCCATCAACTGTAATAATATCATCAGAAATATTTATTTGTTCAACTGGCAAAATATTCCAAAAATTTTCTTTAAAAGCGGTTTGAGTTTGTAGAAGACCTTCTTCGACAGAGGAATTCCCGTTAAATAAAACATTGTAAGAAGACACAACAGAGTGATACCCTTTATTTAAGGGTTTATTTTTTTTAGTTGAACAACCTAAAAAAATAAAGGCAAATAATATTGTGTATGTTAAATTCTTCAAACCAATGGCAATGTACTACTCAATAACATAAAAACTTGTGTTTTATTATCGAAAAGTAAAAATAGTTGATTTAATAGGTTTATCCCTTAAAATATGTTTCTAGCTCTTTTAATGTTTTAGGACTCGTTACAATGTCTTTAATAACTTTACCTTTTTCCAGAAGAACAATTCTTTCACAAACTTCTGTTACGTCTTGAATATCATGACTAGAAACAAGAACAGTTGTATCTTTTTCTTTAGAAAGGTCTTTTATAATTTCTTTTAATCTAATTTGTGTAGAAGGGTCCAGATTTGCAAAAGGTTCATCCAAAATAACAACTCTAGGTTCTCCTATCAATGCTGCAACAACTCCTGCTTTTTTTTGATTTCCCTTTGAAAGGTCTCTTAAATATTTCTTTCCACCCAATATTTCTCCGTGAAAAAAATCTTCAAATTGATTAACAAATTCATCTACTTCTTTTTTCTTTAAGCCTCTTAATTCTCCAATGAAATAAAAGTATTCTTCTGGCATCAAATAACCAATTAAAAAAGTGTCGTCCAAAAATGCAGATGTAAAACTCTTCCAGCCCTCACTTTCCATAACTTCAACCCCGTTATTGATCACTTTTCCAGTTGAGGGCTTAATTAAATCTAGTAAACAGCTAAACATAGTTGTTTTACCGGCTCCATTATTACCCACAAGACCAAAA
>QOPV01000034.1:0-14924 GCA_003331265.1 Cryomorphaceae bacterium
TCCCATTTAATTTGGGATTTTTTTTTAAATATTTAACGATGAGTGATGTTTCTTATTATACCAAAGAGGGTTTAAAAAAATTAAAAGATGAATTAAATCATCTTAAAGATGTTGAAAGGCCTAAAGCTTCTAATGCTATTGCTGAGGCTAGAGATAAAGGTGATTTGAGTGAAAATGCGGAATATGACGCTGCAAAAGAAGCCCAAGGTATGTTAGAAATGAAAATCTCCAAAATGGAAGATATTATGGCTAATGCTAGATTAATTGATGAGTCTCAACTTGACTTATCAAAAGTTTTAGTATTATCTAAGGTCAAAATAAAAAATTTAAATAATCAAATGGAAATGAATTACACTTTAGTTGCAGAAAGTGAAGCAGACTTAAAGTCAGGAAAAATTTCCGTTAACTCTCCAATAGGCAAAGGTTTATTAGGCAAAAAAGTTGGAGAAATTGCTGAGGTTAGTGTTCCTAATGGAAACCTGAAATTTGAAATCATATCAATTAATAGATAAATAACTTGGCATCAATTTTCACGAAGATTATAAATAAAGAAATTCATTGTTTTAAAATAGCGGAAACAGATAATTGTTTTGCTTTTTTAGACATTAATCCAAATACTGTTGGTCATACACTTTGTATCCCTAAAATTGAGAAAGATTATATATTTGAATTAGATTCTAAATCTTATAATGATTTGATAAATTTTTCTAAAATTATAGCAATTGCTATTAAAAAAGCTATACCCTGTAAACGAGTAGCTATGTCAGTAATAGGTTTAGAAGTTCCTCACGCTCATGTTCATCTCATACCTATAAATACCATGAATGATATTAGATTTCAAAACAAAAAAAAATGTAGTGATAAAGAATTTGAAAAAATAGCTTCAAAAATTAAGAGCTTTCTTTAAAAACGGGTAATCTAATTTCTATTGCTGTCCCTTCGCCTATTTTGGAGTCTTTTACAAAAATTTTACCACCATGATACAATGAAATGATTCTTTTAGACAAAGACAGTCCTAGACCCCATCCTTTTTTCTTTGAACTAAAGCCAGATTCAAATATTTTTTTATAATTTTTTTCAGGAATTCCTTTCCCTTTATCTCTAAAAACAATTTGGATTTCATTATCGATATTCCCTATTTTAATACTAATATTTCCAGTACCACCCATGGAATCAATAGAATTTTTAACAATATTTTCTATCACCCATTCAAATAGAGTTTTGTTTATTTTAGAATAAATTATGTGATTATGAGGTGTATATTTGAATTTAATTAAATCTGAATTTCTTTTTTTTAAGTAATTAATTGAATTATTTATAACCTCATTAATATTTTCTTTTAAAAGCTCAGGTGGAGATCCAATCTCAGAAAATCTTTTTGTTATAGTATTTAGCCTTTCAATATCTTTTTCAATTTCAACAATAATATTACTATCTACTTTTTCTTCTTTAAGTATTGTCGCCCATCCCATCAAAGAAGATAATGGTGTTCCAATTTGATGTGCTGTTTCTTTTGCAAATGAAGCCCAAACCTTATTATTGAATGATGATACAGATGATTTATAATAATTAAATACAATTAAAGAAAATAGTAGCGCGACTAATAATAAAGCAAATGGATATAATTTTATTTTATTATATGTAGAGGAGTTCCCATAATATAATTTTTGGTTTATACTGTTGCTAAATTTTATTTCAATAGGATCATTTTCTAATGAAATTTTTTTTAAAAACTCTTTTAATTTAATAGAATCTATCTCAATAGATTCTTCATTATATATATTTTTATGTGATAAAATTTTTCCATTTGAATCAACTTGAATTATTGGATTTTCAAAACTTTTTGTTAATACCATAAAAGCTAATTCACCTAAATCATCCTCTAAGTTTTTATTTTCAATAAAATTTTTCTGAGCCATCGCCCATAATTCTATTTTTTTTCTTTCTTGGTTTTTAGTATACTCTATGATATTATTTGTATTAAAAAGTATAGTAAAAACTGAAATTATTAGTCCAATAATAAGTACTAGTCTAAGGAAATTTATATTTGAATTAGTTTTGATCAAAATTTTGTTAATATAATCTAATATAAAAGTTTTTTTTCCTTTAACTAAACACTAAAAATTATTTAATTTTAAAATTTAATATATAAAATATGGACATTTCAGGAAAATTAAAGTTAATTAATGAAACAAAGGAATACGGTAATAACGGTTTTAGAAAACGGGAAGTTGTTATAACCACGGAAGAACAATACCCTCAGGACTTGATGATTGAATTTATTCAAGACAAGTGTGATCTTTTAAATTCATTTCAAGTTGGTCAATCAGTCAAAGTGGATATTAATTTAAGAGGAAGAGAGTGGGAGAGCCCTCAAGGTGAAATAAAATATTTTAATTCTATTCAAGGTTGGAGAATTGAAAAATTATTTAATGAGGAAAATTCAAGTATTCCTCCAGTACCACCAGCTGAAGCTTTTCAGCCAGCCGATGAAATTAATCAAGACGAGCCAGACGATTTACCTTTTTAATTAAAATGTATAAGTTAAGCAGTGAACATATATTTCCCTCTCCTTTATCAGCCAATCGAGATGGTATAGTTGCTGTTGGAGGAGATTTAGATCCCAAAAGGATATTACTTGCTTACAAAATGGGAATTTTTCCATGGTTTGAAAATGATGATGATCTATTATGGTGGAGTCCGGATCCAAGAATGGTATTGTTTCCAGAAAAATTAAAAATTTCAAAATCAACTAAAAAAATTTTAAAGGATAATTCATTTGAGATTACATTTAATAAATCTTTTTTGGAGGTAGTAAACGCCTGTGCTAAAGTTAAAAGATTTGGACAAAATGGAACATGGATAACCCAGGGACTTATTGAGGCTTATAAAAAATTACACTTAGAAGGATATGCATATTCTGTTGAAGTTTGGGAAAATTTTGAACTGGTAGGAGGACTCTATGGAATTGATTTAGGAAATGTGTTTTGTGGAGAAAGTATGTTTACAAAAACTAATAATGCTAGTAAGCTAGCTTTCATTCATTTAGTTAAAGAATTATCTAAGAACGGCTATAAATTAATTGACTGTCAAGTACCTAGTGCACATCTTAAAAGTCTTGGAGCAGAAGAAATCTCCCGGTCAGAGTTTATAAAATATTTATCCTGATTTTATTTTTTTTTCAAAATTTTCTATAGTTAGAGCATCATCTAATTTAAAATCTCCAATAGATGTTCTAATTAATTTATGTAAATAAGCTCCTGTTTTGAGTTCTTTCCCAAAATCATTTGCTATAGATCTTATATAAGTACCTTTACTACAAATAATTTCAAAATTAACTAAGGGTAGATTTATATTAGTAATTTTAAATTTATAAATGTAGACTTCTCTTTTTTTTAATTGTATAGCCTCTCCTTTCCTCGCATATTCGTAAAGTTTTTTTCCTTTTACCTTAATTGCAGAAAAAACAGGTGGCGTTTGTTTTATAGCCCCTAAAAATTCTTTAGAAGTTAAATTTAATTTTTCTGCATTTATACTTTTAATTGAACATTTGGAATTAATCGGAGTTTCTAAATCAAAAGAAGGAGTGGTAGCTCCAATATAAAAAGTTCCGGAATATTCTTTTTTAGTGTTTTGAAATTTAGCTATTTTTTTAGTTAATTTCCCTGTACATACAATCAACAAACCTTCAGCTAAAGGATCTAAGGTTCCTGCGTGGCCAACTTTTATTTTTTTTATATCAAAAGATGATTTAATTAACCATCTGATTTTATTAACTACTTGAAATGAAGTCCATCCTACGGGTTTATTTATTAAAAGTAATTTCCCATTAATAAAGGAGTCTCTATTAAAATCCATCATTTTAAGAATAATAAATGATAATCGAACCGACAATACAACAATAGATAGAGAAGTAGTATAATTTACTTTTTTTAACTAATAAAATCATCCACTTACATGCAAATAGCCCTGTTATAAAAGCTGATAGAAAGCCTAGTATTAAAGAAATTAAATCAAAATTTTCAAAACTCATTCCATGGTCTAATATTGATTTAACCATACTTCCTAGAATTAATGGAATTACCATTATAAAAGAAAATCTGGCCGCTTGTTCTCTTTCAATACCTAAAATAACAGCTGAAGCTATAGTTGCCCCGCTTCTAGATATTCCTGGTAAAATTGCTATAGCTTGTGATAATCCTATTAAAAAACTGTTTTTAAAACTAATTTCATTCTTTTTCAATTTTAAAAAATCAGAAAGGAATAGTAATAGTGCAGTTATATAAAGCATAGATCCAACTAAAATTAGATTACCATCAAACAAAGAGTTGATAGTCTCTTCAAAAAATAATCCAACAAGTGCAGCAGGAATCATTGAAACTAAAATAGAAATAGAAAAATCATGCGACTCATTATAATTTTTGAGAAATATTCCTTTAAATATGTTTAATAAATCTTTTCTAAAAAAGAAGATTGTACTAAAAGCTGTAGCGGAATGTAAAACAATAGTAAAAAGTAAACTTTCTTTATTTGAAAGGGTATTTCCTAATATTGCTTTAGAAATTTCTAAATGTCCACTGGAGGAAATAGGGAGAAATTCTGTTAAACCTTGTATGACTCCAAGAAGAATGGATTCTAAATAATCCATTTATTTTTTTCTGGGATTGAGTAAAATTGCATAAACTTGGATGGCGAATCCTATTAAAACCAGTGTTGGTGCCAGTCTGATTCTTCTAAAATTATAAATTTCAGGATTAAAAACATTAGGATCATCACTTCCTCCTCCCGACATTAATACAAAACCAACAACAATGAAGATAATACCAACTAACATTACTTGAAAGTTTTTCTTTTCAAAAATAAAATCTTCTGATTTTTTTTTGTTTTTTTTCATTTAATAAAGTTGTTCAATTTTTATCTTCAGAAACCTTTGAGTTGCAAAATAAGTACAAAATGACGTAATAACTATGCTAAAAATTAGAATACACAAAAATAAACCAATTATTATTTCAATTTCTGATATCAGATTGAGATCCATAAAATTATTTTCTAAATAATAAATAGATATACTTAAAAGAAAAATTGCAATAAAAGAACTAATTATTCCAAGATAAATATGTGTATTGATAAAGGGTTTTCGAATAAATTTTTTTGTTGCTCCCACTAATTGCATTGTTTTAATTATCATCCTATTGGAAAATATTGATAGTCTGATGGAGCTATTAATAATTAAAATAGAAATAATTAAAAAAAATGAAGCAAAAACTAAAACCCAGAATTTAATTTTCATTAAATTTTCATTAATTAATGAGACTAAAGGAGCATCGTATCTAACTTCATCAACAAATGTTATTGCACTAAATTCATTTGATATTTCATTTAGAAGATCTGATTTAACAAAATCAGCTTTTAAATAAATGTCAATAGAATTTAGGATAGGATTGGCCCCTAAAAATTCTAAAAAATTCTCTTCAATTTCTTCCATAAGTATTTCTGCACCTTTTTCTTTAGAAATATAGTTTAAAGATTTTGTGTAATCTTTTAAATTTATTTTCTTTTGTAACTGTACAGTTTCTATTTTTTTTGCTGAGTCCTTTAAGTATATTGAAACAGGAATTTTTTCTTTGAAGTCATTAGATATTTTTTTAGCATTAAATGCTAACAGAAAAAAAGCGCCCATTACGTATAACACTATTGAAATACTAATTGTTACGAAAAAATATGAAGAAAGTAATCTTCTGTTTTTATTTTTTGACAAAGAAAAATAATTTAATTAAGTAAAAATAAGAAACCCTTTTTAATTCTTAAGATAGATTATTTAAACTTTTACTATTCCCACAATAAATGTATTTTTGTTTTGCGTTATAAACATATGACTTACAACTTTAAAAAAATTGAATCTAAATGGCAAAACTTTTGGTCTAAAAATCAAACTTTTAAAGCTGAAAATAATAGTACATTACCTAAATATTATGTAATGGATATGTTTCCTTATCCCTCTGGAGCTGGGCTTCATGTAGGCCATCCTTTAGGGTACATTGCCAGTGATATATTTTCAAGATTCAAAAGGCATAAAGGTTATAATGTATTACATCCTCAAGGATATGATTCTTTTGGATTGCCAGCTGAGCAATATGCAATACAAACTGGAAGGCATCCCGTTGAAACAACTAATGAAAATATTAAAAGATATAGAGAACAATTAGATAGATTGGGTTTTTCTTTCGATTGGTCTAGGGAAATTAGAACATCAGATAAAGAGTATTATAAATGGACACAATGGATGTTTATAAAACTTTATAATTCTTGGTATGATTTCAATTTAGGTAAATCAAGATCAATTAATGAATTGATTGATCTTTTTGAAAAAAAAGGTAATTTAAACCTTAATGCCTCAGTAACTGAATCAACTCAAAACTTTTCTTCACTCCAATGGAAAGAATTTTCTGATTCCAAAAAAGAAAAGATATTGCTATGCTACAGACTAGCTTATCTTTCCGAAATTGATGTTAATTGGTGTCCTAAGCTAGGGACAGTTCTTGCCAATGATGAAATTATTGACGGATTGTCAGAAAGAGGCGGGTTCGAGGTGATTCGAAAAAAAATGACTCAATGGAGTATAAGAATATCATCATATTCAGAAAGGTTGCTAAATGGACTAAATAGGATCGATTGGCCAGAACCACTAAAAGAAATGCAAAGAAATTGGATTGGAAAATCTGAAGGAGTTTTGGTGAAGTTTGATATTAAAGATTTTGACAAGCAAATTGAGGCATTCACCACAAGAATTGATACGATTTACGGAGTAACATTTATAACTTTAGCCCCTGAACATCCTTATGTTGAGTATATTACCTCCAAAGAAAATAAAAATCATGTTAAAGATTATATTTTACAATCTTCTAAAAAAACAGAAAGAGATAGAATAACAGATGTCAAATCAATAAGTGGAGTTTTTACTGGAGGGTATGCTATTCACCCTTTAAATAATAAAAAACTCCCTATTTGGATATCGGATTATGTTTTAGCTGGCTATGGTACAGGAGCAGTTATGGCGGTCCCATGTGGTGATCAAAGAGATTATAATTTTGCGAAATTTTTTAAACTACCAATTATTAATATTTTTAAGGATATCGATATCTCTAAAGAAGCTTTTCAGTCTAAAGAAAATTTCACATTAATAAATTCTGATTTTTTAAATGATCTTGATTTTAAAAAAGGATTTTCAAAAGCAATTAAAGAATTAGAAAAAGTTAAAAAAGGCAAACATAAGGTAAATTATAAATTAAGGGATGCAGTTTTTAGTAGACAGAGATATTGGGGGGAACCATTCCCTGTATATTACAAAGGGGGTCTTCCAGTCATGATTGAAGAAAAATTTTTACCAATTATTTTACCTGGAGTTGATAAATATCTACCAACTGAGGATGGAAAGCCTCCGTTGGGTAATTCCGAATGTTGGGCCTGGGATATAAAAAGCAACTCTATTGTCAAAAATTCTCTTATTGATCATAAAAATGTATTTCCAATGGAACTCAATACAATGCCAGGGTGGGCTGGAAGTTCATGGTATTTTAATAGATATATGGATCCTAATAATAATAATAATTTTGCATCAAAAGAATCTTTAAACTATTGGAGTGAAATTGATTTATATGTTGGAGGAAGTGAACATGCTACTGGACATTTATTGTATTCTAGATTTTGGCAATATTTTTTATTTGATCACGATTTAGTGCCCGTTCCAGATTATGCAAAAAAATTAATTAATCAAGGTATGATTCTTGGCAATAGCGCTTATGTTTTTAGATTGAAAGGAACTGATACGTATTTGTCAAATGGACTTAGAGAAGGAAAAAATGTTCAAGCAGTACACGTAGACATTAAATTTGTTAATTCAAATAACGAATTAAATGTTGAGGAGTTAAGAAAATCGCAAACTCAATTTTCTGAATCAGAATTTACACTTGAAAATGAAAAATTTTTTGTTAAAAGAGAGGTTGAAAAAATGTCTAAGTCTAAATATAATGTAGTAAACCCTGATGATATTTGTGAAAAATATGGAGCTGATACATTAAGGTTGTATGAGATGTTTCTTGGTCCTATAGATCAAGCAAAGCCATGGAATACCGCTGGTATCACTGGAACATTTTCGTTTTTGAATAAATTTTGGAATTTATTTCATGAAAATGAAAAATTTATTGTCAATGATAAAGATCCTTCAAAAGATGCTTTAAAAATACTTCACAAAACAATAAAAAAAGTTACTTCAGATATTGAAAATTTTTCATTCAACACATCTGTTAGTGCTTTTATGATTTGTGTTAATGAATTGACTTCTTTGAGTTGTAATAATAGATCAATTTTAGAAGATCTATGTGTTTTACTGTCTCCATTTGCCCCTCACATCTGTGAAGAGTTGTGGAGAAACCTGGGAAATCCTGAATCTATTTCAAGTGTTAATTACCCTATTTTTAATCCAGAATTTGTTAAAGAAAATAATATTGAATATCCAGTTTCTTTTAATGGAAAATTGAGGTTTAAAATAAATTTTGATATTACAATGGAAGAAGATCAAATAAAAAAAATTATTTTAAAACATGAAAAAACTTCAAAATATTTAGGTGATAAGGATGTGAAAAAAGTAATTATCGTTCCAAAAAAAATTATAAATATTGTTTGTTAGTGTTTTTCTTCCCATATAATCTTTAATAATTATCTAAATTTTTAACTAAAACATTCATTCATTTAAGAATGTTTTACTAATTTAGTTTTAGATCAATTGTTATAATTATTAATGATAGATAATATTGAATTAATAGGCTTATTAGCTGCTATATTAACAACAACTGCTTTTATCCCACAAGTATATAAAGTAATTAAAACTAAATCTGTCAAAGGTTTATCATTAACCACTTATTTGATTTTTACTACCGGAGTTTTGTTTTGGCTAATTTATGGTTTATTAAAATCAAGTATTTCTATGATCATTGGGAATGGAATTACTTTTCTTTTAGCATTTTCAATACTCTATTATATTTTAAAAAATAGAAATTCTAAGTAATCGAAATTTGTCTATCAATTTGTTGCTCTAGAGAAATAAAGGTTTCTGTTCTTGAAACGCCATTAATTGATTGAATTTGTTTATTTAAAAGAGCCATTAAGTGTTCATTATTTTTACACAATACTTTAATCAAAACACTCCAATTTCCAGTTGTGTAATGGCATTCAAGAATTTCAGGTATTTTTTTCATTTCCTTAATAGCCAGATAATTTCTTTCTGCAGTATCAAAATAAACTCCAATAAAAGCTAAGGTAGTATATCCTAGTGCTTTTGGATTAAGCTTTAGATGTTGTCCTGAAATTAATCCAGAATCATTTAACTTTCTAATTCTTTGGTGAATAGCTGCTCCAGAAATTCCAATTTTCCTAGAAATTTCTAAAATTGGAGTTCTTGAATTATGTGTTAGCTCAATTAAAATTTTTTTGTCAATTCCGTCTATTTTCAATATTTATATTTTTAAAACAATATCCTCTGCAACTCTTTTACTAGAGCCTGGTGAGCCTAATAAAGAAATTAATTTATCGTATTTAATAGCCAATTCTTTTCTCTTACTTAAATCTAAAACTTTTTTTAATTCTTTTATAATATTATTTTTCGAACATTCTGTCTGAATAAGTTCCTTAATTATTTCCTTATTCATTATTAGGTTTACCAATGAAATAAATTTAATTTTTATAAATATTTTAGCTAGAAAATAACTTATATAACTTGTTTTGTAGCAAACCACTTGAGGAATTTTAAAAATAGCTGTTTCTAGTGTAGCAGTTCCACTTGTAACTAAGGCAGCTTTTGAATTAGAAAGTAAGCTGTAAGTTTTATCACTAATGACTTTAACATCATTGTTTTTTATTATTTTTTTATAAAAATCGGTTTCTATATTTGGAGCTCCAGCAACTATAAATTGGTAGTTTGGAAAATAATCAATTACCTTTAACATTACCCCCAATATTTTCTTTATTTCTTGTTTTCTACTTCCAGGTAAAATAGAAATAATATCTAATTTATTATCTAATTTATTATCGTTATAAAAATCAATTTTTTTTAAACTTTTAAAACGATTTACACTGTCAAGAAGAGGATTTCCCAAAAAATTAACTTTATAACCGTGTTTATTTTCAAAATATTCTTTTTCAAAAGGAAGAATTACATATAATTTATCAATATTAGCTTTAATGTTTTTAATTCTTTTTTCGTTCCAGGCCCATATTTGAGGAGCTATGTAATAATAATTATTGAAATTATTTTTTTTGGCCCATTTAGCAATTCTAAGGTTGAAACCGGGGTAATCAATAAAAATTATTTTATCAGGATTGAATTCTATTATATCTTTTTTACAGAATTCTATGTTATTTAAAATTGTTTTTAAATTCATAAAAACTTCATAAAAACCCATAAAGGATAGTTCCTTAAAATGCCTTATAATAGTTGCTCCAGCATTTTGCATTTTATCTCCACCCCATGCTCTGATAATAGCATTTTGATCTAATTTAAAAATCTCTTTTATTAAATTAGAGCCATGTAAATCACCCGAAGCTTCTCCTGCAATTACATAATACTTCATTATCTTATTTTATAATTTCCAATTTTTAATTTTTTTAATATTTTCATGGTCTGTCATATCAAATTTTACAGGAACCACAGAAATATACCCATTTTTTAAAGCCCATTCATCAGAATCAGTTCCATTATCTTCATTTATAAACTCACCTGTTAACCAATAATATTCTTTGCCTTGTGGATTTTTTCTTTTGTCAAATTTTTCAATCCAATACGCATTGGCTTGTCTACATATTTTTATTCCTTTTATTTCATTTTCCTTTAATTTAGGGAAGTTAATATTAAGTGCATTTCCTTTTGGAATGCCCTCTTTAAGTGCCGAAATAGTAATTTTTTTTATACTATTTCTAAAAGCTTCAAAGTTAGCATCCCATCTGTAATCAAGTAAAGAAAATCCAATTGCAGGAATTCCCTCAATGCTAGCTTCTAGTGCTGCACTCATTGTTCCCGAGTATATAACATTAATGGATGAATTAGAGCCATGATTTATTCCAGAAACACAAATGTCAGGTTTTCTTTTTAAAATTTCGTTAACCCCTAACTTAACACAATCCGCTGGGGTTCCTGAACAAGAATATTCTTTTTGTGGACCATTATCAATTTTGATAGAGTTACAATGCAAAGTAGAATTTATGGTAATTGCATGTCCCATGGCTGACTGAGGACTATCAGGAGCAACTACAACAACGTCTCCAATTTCATTCATTACTGAAATTAACGTCCTGATGCCAGGAGCAGTTATTCCATCATCATTGGTAACTAATATTAAGGGTTTTTTAGACATTAATAAATTTTGAGTAAAAGTACTGAAAAGTAAATATTTTATAATATTTAAAATTTATTTAAAAAATTAATCATAATATCAAATGTTTTGCATGATTTTTGACCTAAATTGTTAAATTTACTCTTTGAGATTATTTAATTATTAAATGAAACGCAAACTTATTATAGCTTTTATTACAATTTCTTTTGTTTTCGCAAGTTGGAATTTGATCAATCCATCATTTCAGAATTCGAATAAAGATAAGTTACTTATAGAGATTGTTAAGTATGTTTTGGAGAAATACCACTATAATTCAATTGAAATTAATGATGAGTTTTCTGTAAAAATGTTTGATGCCTATATTGAATCGTTAGATTCTCAAAAAAAATATTTTTTAGCCTCTGATTACAACGAATTTAAAAAGTATCGTTTAAAATTAGATGATCAATTAATAAAATATGATTTATCATTTTTTAATCTTTCACATGAAATTTTGATTAAAAGAATTTCTGAAGTCGAAAACTTTTACCCTTCTCTGTTAGATGATTCTTTCAATTTTAACGTACAAGAAGAAATTAATTTGGATTTTGAAAACATTTCCTTCCCTAGAAATGAAAAAGAGAGAAAGGACAGATGGAGAAAACAATTCAAATATACAGCATTAGATATTTATGATATAAAAATCTCCGACCAAAAATTGAATATATCTAATGATGAAAATTATATTAAAAAATCTGAAAAAGAATTAATTAAGGAATCAACTGATTTAGTAAAAAAGAATATAAAAAATGTTTTTGACTTGATGAATGATCTACAAAGAAAAGATTGGTTTTCTACATATTTAAATTCATTTGTTATTCAACTGGACCCCCATACGTATTATTTTAAGCCAGAGGATAAAGAACGTTTTGATATGACAATTTCAGGAAAATTTAATGGAATTGGAGCAAGGTTGTCTAAAGAGGAAGGTGGTATTAAGATTGTTGATATAATTTTGGGTGGCCCACTGTGGAAGGATAAAAAAATTGAAATTGGTGATGAGATAATTAAAGTTGGAGAAAATGATAACGATCCTGTTGATGTTATTGGAATGAGATTAGAGGATGCAATTAAATTAATTAAGGGCCCTAAAGATACCGAGGTAAGGTTAACTGTAAGAAAAAATATGGATGGAGAAATTAAAGTTATACCAGTTATTAGGGATGAAATTAAGCTCGAGGAAACATACGCGAAGTCTACTCTTATTAAAAAAAATAATAAAACTTATGGACTAATTAGTTTGCCTAAATTTTATGTTGACTTTGATAATTATAACAATAGAAATTGCGCTTCTGATGTAAAAAAAGAAATTTTAAAATTGAAACAAGAGGGCATTGAAGGTTTAGTTTTAGATCTTAGAAATAATGGAGGTGGTTCTTTGCAAACTGTAGTTGATATGACAGGTCTTTTTATAAAAGAAGGGCCAGTTGTACAAGTAAAATCTTTTGGAGATAGAAAACAAGTTGTTTATGATAAAGACCCTTCAATTTTCTGGGATGGCCCAATGGTGGTTTTGGTAAATCAAATGTCAGCATCTGCCTCGGAAATTTTGGCTGCTGCTTTGCAAGATTATAATAGAGCAGTAATAGTTGGTAGCACTCAAAGTTTTGGTAAGGGGACTGTTCAAAATGTAATTGACTTGAACAGGTTTTTATCTAATAGTCAATTTGATTTAGGGGCATTAAAGATAACTACAGATAAATTTTATAGAATTAACGGAGGCTCTGTTCAGGTTGAAGGAGTTAAAAGTGATATTACTATTCCTAATAGACTGTCCTTTATTCCGATTGGTGAAAATGATGAAAAAAACCCATTAAAATGGGATCAAATAGACTCTGCTAATTATGAAAAATGGAATGGTTATTATAATTTAAATGAAGTTATTAACTCTGGAAATGATCAAATTAAAAAAAATAAATTTGCTCTATTAGTTAAAGAAAATGCTAAATGGATTGCTTCTAAACAAAATCCAAAATCTTTAACTCTTAATTATATTGATTATAAAAAATCCCAGGAGGATGATAAAAATTATTTGACAAAATTTGAAGGAATTAAAAATTATAAAAATGATCTTGAATTTGAGTTCATTACAAATGAAGAAGAGGCTATTGAAAATTCTAAAGAAATTTTGGAAACAAGAAAAAGATGGAAAAAAGGTCTCCAATCAGACTTTCAACTAAATGAAGGCTTGAAAGTTTTAGAAAACTTAAAACTAAGAATAATCAATAAAAAATCTATTATTGCTAATAAAGATTAATGCAAACTATTAAGAATAAGTTTATTAATAAATATTTTGGCGTATTACTTTCTTTAACTTTTATTTTCTTTTGTTTTTTAATTTCAATCTTTTCCTATCTCATAATTCCTGATGACTCACAGTATTCCAACCAGATGCATTTGCCAATACATTCGATGCCACCTGGGTCCAAAGCAATTCTATTAGAGATTCCAAATCGTATAAATTCAAATCAATCTTATTTTAGTAAAAAGTTTTTTGGGGATAGATCACCAAATAAAGAAATTTTAGTAAAGAATTAT
Source organism: Cryomorphaceae bacterium (assembly GCA_003331265.1). Taxonomy (GTDB): domain Bacteria; phylum Bacteroidota; class Bacteroidia; order Flavobacteriales; family Flavobacteriaceae; genus MAG-121220-bin8. Next base: position 13,962 of record QOPV01000034.1, read on the forward strand.
GACTTTAATGAATCAGGAATTATATATGAAAATTACAACGATGAAAAGTTTTTTTTAGATTATAATACTTTTCCCAAATCACTTTCTAAAAAAGATATAGAAAAAAACTACGTTACAGTCAGAAAATTTATTTTTGGGACTGATAGTTTCGGAAGAGATGTATTTGGAAGAGTTGTATTAGGCACAAGAGTGTCATTATCTATTGGTTTTATTTCAGTTCTAATTTCTTTAATAATTGGTCTTTCAATTGGAATGATAGGAGGTTATTATGGAGGTTTTGTTGATAGATTTATTATGGCAATTATTAATATATTTTGGTCTATTCCAACTTTATTACTTGTAATTGCAGTTTCAATAGCTTTAGGAAAAGGATTTTGGCAAGTATATGTAGCAGTTGGATTAACTATGTGGGTTGAATTAGCTAGGGTGGTAAGAGGACAAGTGATTTCTGAAAAAAATAAAGATTATATAATTGCAACAAAAGTTTTAGGGTATTCAGATTTAAGAATTTTTATAAAACATTTACTTCCCAATATTTTAGGTCCAATTTTGATTGTTTGTGCTGCTAATTTTGCTTCTGCAATACTTATTGAAAGTGGTTTGAGTTTTTTAGGAATAGGAACGCAACCACCTGTCCCAAGTTGGGGATCAATGATAAAAGATAATTATCAATTTATTATTCTTGGCAAAGGATATTTAGCGTTTATTCCAGGGCTTTCTATTGTGCTTCTTGTAACTAGCTTCATGTTTTTAGGAAATAATCTTCCGAGCTTAATTAATAAAAAATAAAATACTACCATTTACTAGTTCTTTGAGAATCTAATCTTATATATATAGAGATGAGTATTACAAAACCAATAAGATTAGAGCCTCCATAGCTAAAAAAGGGTAATGGAATTCCTATTGTCGGTACTAACCCTAAAACCATACCGATATTAATAAAAAAATGACTGAAAATTATAG
>QOPV01000034.1:14984-37527 GCA_003331265.1 Cryomorphaceae bacterium
ATAACTAGACTTGCACCAATAAACCCCCATTCCTCACCAACGGCAGAAAAAATATAATCTGTGTGTTGAAATGGAACAAAATTTCCTCTTGTTTGAGTGCCTTTTAAGAAACCCTCTCCAAACAATCCGCCCGACGCAAATGCAATTTTGGATTGATTAGTATTATATCCAATTCCTCTATTATCTTTTTGTAACCCCATCACTACATTAAACCGATCTCTATGATGTTGTTCAAAAATATCATTAAAAATAAAGTCAACAGAAAAAATAAACGAAGAAAAAACAAATGTATATATAGCAACTTTTTTAATTGATTTTTTCTTTTTCAAAAAATATAAAATTAATAATGTAGAGACGCCAATAACAGAAATTATAATTATTTTTTTTGTTAAAAGAATTGTAAGAAAAAATAATATTATAAATCCAACAAAAAAATTCATATATATTGATGGAAGACCAATTTTATAAAACACTAATATAAAACTTAAAAATATTAAAGTACTACCTGGATCTGGTTGTAATATGATTAGTAAAATTGGAATAAAAATAATTAAAAACGAATAAAATTGTGTTTTGATTGTTTTGATATTTGAATTAAGATCACTCAAAAACTTTGCTAGAGCCAAAGCTGTTATTGGTTTGGCAAGTTCACTGGGTTGAAATCCAAATCCAAATATTTGATACCATGCAGTTGCTCCATTAATATTTTTTCCAAAAACAAATAAACCTATAAGAGACAATATAGATAAAACATAGGCAATACTTGAAAACCTTTCGAAAAACTTAAAAGGTAAAGCTTGAATAAGTAAGAAAATAATAAATGATATTAGAATAAAAATAATTTGTTTTCCAAAAGGATTATTTAATGCTAAAGGAGATTCAAAGTTATCGGCATGAACTGTTGAATAGATATTTAAAATTCCCAATAATATTAAAAAAATCACTGATAAAATTGATGGATAGTCAATTTTTTTTAAATTAATCTCATTCATTGATTTTAAAGTTTGTTTTCATGTAAGGTTTTTGGTATTCCTCAATCAAATTTCCATTAAGTATATATTTTTCTAAATATTTTCTTTTGATTTTTTTATTAAGATATTTCTCCATCATTAAACTAGCAATTGGTGAAGCCCATCTTGTTCCCCAATATCCATTTTCTATAAATACAGCTACAGCAATCTTAGGATTTTCTTTAGGAGCAAACCCAATAAATATAGAATGATCTGTTAATTGTAGTCTTTTGTTGTTAATTTTAATAAAATTTTCTGCAGTTCCAGTTTTACCTACAACATTGATTCCTTCAATTTTAGCATTTTGAGCAGTTCCCTTTTCAACGACATTAAACATTCCATTAATTATTTTTTCAAAGTGAATTGAATCAATACTAGTATATCTTTTTTCTTTATATTTTGAATTAATAGAATCATTTGAAATATTTTTTACAAAGTGGGGTGTTTTATACCATCCTCTATTGGCAATAATAGCTGTTAAGTTAGCCAATTGAATTGGAGTGGTTAGAATTTCTCCTTGCCCAATTCCGTTTGATATTGTAGTGGCCGCTCTCCATCCTCCGTTAGGGTACCATCTGTCATAGTAACTTGAATCAGGAATTAGCCCAGGTCTTCCTATAGGATGATCGTACCCTAAATAGGTTCCAAACCCAAAACTCTTTACGTGACTCCTCCAATTATTTATACCATTCTTGTGGCTAGGGAATTTTTCAATGGTTCGCTTATAGATATTTGCAAAATAAGTGTTACAAGAGTTGTATACTGCTTTATTTAAGTCATTGATTGTTCCAATTTCGCAGTGACATTTCATAAATCTTTTACTAGAATAATAATGACCTTGATTACAAGAAATAACCGTTTTGTCATCAATTATCTTTTCTTGTAATGCTATTAATCCATTTACTAATTTAAAAGTTGAACCTGGGGGATACTGACCCTGAAGTCCTCTGTCAAATAGAGGCTTTCCGATAGTGTCATTTTTTAATTCTAAATAATTTTTTGATCTATTTCTACCAATTAATAAATTTGGATCAAAAGAGGGAGCGTTAATTAGAGATAAAATTTCCCCACTTGAGGGCTCTATTGCAATAATACTACCAAATTTATTTATCATTAATGAATCTCCATACTTTTGCAGATTTATATCAATCCCTAAATTTATATTTTTTGCTGCTATAAAAGTAGTGTCTATAGCACCTCCTTTGTAAGAATTTGTAATTCTATTAAACTTATCTTTTTGAAAATAGCTAACTCCTTTAACTCCTCTTAATTTTCTTTCATATGATTTTTCCAAACCTTGTCTACCAATTAGTTCACCAGATTCGTAATAACTATTATCCTTAACTTCATAATCATTGACTTCACTTATGTAACCTAAAATATTTGAAGCGGAATTTATTAAATAGTTTCGATTAGATTTTTTATTAATTGAAAATCCATTGTATTTCCATAACTTTTCTTGAATGACGGCAAAATCTTCTTTAGATATTTGAGATAATAAAACAGAGGGTTTAATTGAAGAGAATTTTTTGGCTTTTTTAATCTTATCAATTAATTCGTTTTTTTTAATTCTAAGAATTTTACAAAATTCAATAGTATCAAATTTTGTTACATTCTTTGGAATGATCATTAAATCATAAAAAGATTCATTACCAACTACAAGAGTATTGTTTCTATCATAGATATATCCTCTTTCCGGGTATTGATACACTCTTTCCACAGAATTTTTTTTGAACAATTGAGCTTCATCCACATCAATTATTTGTAACCAAAAGAGTCTTATAATAAAAATAAACGCAGAAGATATTATTAAAATGGGTAATAATTTATCTTTCATTTCCAATCATAATATAAATTAAAGTTGTGCAAAAAAACCCAGAAAGTAAATATGTAATAAGTGTCTTATGCATTACGGTTGACATATGCTTTAAACTAAAAGCTTCCAAAGAAAAAAGAATAAAGTGATGAATCAAAATTATTGATGATATGTACAAGATTTTTTGTGAAAAAGATGAATCTGAAACGTAATTTTTAATTAATTTGAGGCCTAGGGGATCAAAAAAACCTCCGAAAATAAAACTCATAATATATGGTCTTAAAAATGCAACCGTCAGACAGGCAGTGGCATTTAAACCTAAAGAATTTGAAAATAAATCAAGTGTAAATCCAAAAGCAAAAGCTACTGCCATAAATGAGATTTTGCTCGTTTTTACAGGAAATGTCAATATGAAAACCAAACATATGTAAGGACTATATATCCCAAATAAATCAAATTTATTAAAAATTAGTACTTGTAATAAAATAAAAAATATAAATCTTTTAAATACTAATAAAAAGGTACTTGCCATTACTTTTTAATATTTTTAAATTCTTCTTTGTTCAAACTTTCAATTACATAAACTATATCCAAATTATTCATGTCAGTGTGTAATTTCACAACAATGTTCAAATAATTTTCCTTGAACTGAATTTTTGCAATTTTAACTTGGTTATTAATCATAAAATTTGCAATAGTATCATTACGGTTTTTTTGTTTAATTATTTCAGAAACAACTCCAATGTTAATTCCCTCAGGAAAGATTAAGGACATCCCTCCTGTAATTATTGAATCACCAACCTTAATTTCAGCTGTTTCTGGAATATCATTCAACAATAAATTTTTGCTGCTTAGCCCGTTCCACTCTAAGGTGCCAAAATGTGAAGTTCGTTTGACTTTGGCATTAATTTTTGTATCAATATTTAATACAGACATTACAGAGGAATAATTCTTAGTTGTATAATTTATTATTCCTACAATTCCCTTTGAAGAAATTATCCCCATTTCATTTTCTAAACCATGTTTAAGTCCTTTATCAATAATTAAATAATTTTTAAAAGATGAGAAACTATTGGATATTACTTTGGCATTTTGATATTTAAAAATTGCATTGTCCAGAGAATCTAATTGTTTTTTATTAATCACATTTTCTAATTGATTCTTTAAAAATAAATTTTCATTAACCAACTCAGAATTGACCCTTCTAAGATCAAAATACCCATTTAAGTTATTGAACATTTCATTGAAATAGTTCGCTGTGCTATTAGAAAAAATTATGATTTTAGACTTCTGAAAAAGATTTGTTTTAAATATTAATGATAATGAAAAGGATAATAATAAAAAATAAACAAAAACATTTTTTTTTCTTATTATGAAATCAATCAATTGTTGCATAATAAAAAGGCTATTTCACTAATACACTTTTATATCTTTCAATATTTTTTAAGGTTATCCCTGTTCCTCTAACAACAGCTCTTAATGGATCTTCAGCAATAAAAACAGGAAGATCTGTTTTTTTAGAAAGCCTTTTGTCTAAACCTCTTAGCATAGATCCACCACCAGCTAAATATATACCTGTATTATAAATGTCTGCTGCTAGTTCAGGAGGAGTTTGAGATAATGTTTCCATCACGGAATCTTCAATTCTTATAATTGACTTGTCTAAAGCTTTCGCAATTTCTCTAAATGAAATGAGTGTTTCTTTGGGTTTTCCAGTTAATAAATCTCTTCCTTGAACAGAGATATCTTCAGGTGGACTTTCTAACTCATCTGAGGCTGATCCAATTGTTATTTTAATTTTTTCAGCAGTTCTTTCTCCAATAAATAAATTATGCTGAGTTCTCATGTAATAAATTATATCACCTGTGAATACATCACCTGCAACTTTAACAGATTTATCACATACGATTCCAGATAAGGCAATAACTGCTATTTCAGTGGTACCTCCACCAATATCTACAATCATATTACCTTTTGGTTGCATGATATCTACTCCAATTCCTATAGCTGCTGCCATTGGTTCATGAATTAAATAAACTTCTTTTCCATTTACTCGTTCAGCTGATTCTCTAACAGCTCTCATTTCGACTTCTGTAATTCCGGATGGAATACAAATTACCATTTTTAGAGCAGGTGTAAAAAATCTTTTATTTAGTGCAGGAATACTTTTTATTAATAAACTTATCATTTGTTCAGAAGCATTGAAATCTGCAATAACTCCATCTTTTAATGGCCTTATAGTTTTAATGTTTTCATGAGTTTTCCCCTGCATTAAACTTGCTTCAGTTCCAACCGCTATTATTTTTTCACTTTTTTTATCAATTGCTACAATTGAAGGACTGTCCACCACCACTTTGTCGTTATGAATGATAAGGGTGTTAGCAGTTCCCAAGTCAATTGCTATAGATTCGGTCAAAAAGTCGAAAAATGCCATAGTTTAAAAAGAATATTACAAGTTAATAAATTTAATGTTTAAAATGACGAGTTCCTGTCATTACCATTGAAATATTATTGTTATCACAATAATCAATAGATAAATTATCTTTTATTGATCCACCTGGTTGAATTACTGAAGTAATTCCCACATTGTGAGCTATCTCGACACAATCAGGAAAAGGAAAAAAAGCATCACTAGCCATTACTGATCCTGTAAGTTGAAATTTAAAACTTATAGATTTTTCTATAGCTTGTTTAAGCGCATCAATTCTGGATGTCTGACCAGTTCCAGAGCTAATTAATTGTTTGTTTTTAGCTAGGACAATAGTATTTGATTTTGTGTGTTTACATATTTTGGAGGCAAAAATTAAATCTTCAGTCTCTGATTGCGTAGGTTTTTTATTGGTTGGTATGTAAAAATCTTTTTCTGAATCAGTTTTATTATCCTTTTCTTGAAATAATATTCCATTTAGACATGTTCTTGTTATTTTATCTGATAATTTATAATCTTTCAATAAAAGAATAATCCTGTTTTTTTTACTTTTCAACAATTCTAGTGCATCATCTTCAAATGAGGGTGCAATCACAACCTCACAAAAAAGTTTATTAATTTCTTCTGCAGAACTAAAATCTATGGTTTTATTTGTTATTAATACACCACCAAAAGCAGACACAGGATCACCAGCAAGTGCATCTTTATAGGCTTCGAGAACAGAATTTCTTGTAGATAATCCACAAGCATTATTGTGTTTTAAAATAGCGAAAGTTGGGGCATCATCTTTAAATTCAAAAATTAAATTGACTGCCGAATCAATATCTAAAAAATTATTATATGAAAGTTCTTTTCCGTTAAGTTGATCAAATAAAGAATTAAAATCTCCGAAAAAGACACCTGATTGATGCGGGTTTTCGCCATATCTTAATGATCTTCCATCGTTAAAACTAATTTTAAATGAATCTATTTCTGAATTAAAATAATTAAAAATTGCTGTATCATATTGAGAAGAAATATTAAATGCTTTTGCTGCATATTTCTTTCGAACTAATTCGTTAAATCTACCTGAATTTTCATTTAAAAGACTTAAAAATTCATTATAATCATCTTTTGAAGAAACACAAATGACATCGCTAAAGTTTTTTGCTGCAGCTCTAATAAGAGAAATTCCACCAATATCAATTTTTTCAATGATATTTTTTTCACTCTCTCCCGATTCAACAGTTTTTTCGAAAGGATATAAATCAACAATAACTAAATCAATATTTGGTATTTTATAATTTTTTATCTCTTTAATATCTTTTTTGTTTTTTCTTCTATTTAAAATACCTCCAAATATCTTTGGATGAAGAGTTTTAACTCTTCCTCCTAGAATTGATGGGTAATTAGTAATATCTTCCACCTTTTCAACTGGAATTTCAAGATTTTTTAAAAAAGATTCAGTACCTCCTGTTGAAAAAATTTTAACTCCTAATGAATTAAGTTTTTTTGCAATTGGCTCGATTCCGTTTTTATCAAAAACGGAAATTAACGCAGACTGGATTTTAAACATATTTTTGAGGAAATTGATGATATATAAAAGTAGTTATTTTAATAAAAAAAAAATAAGATTTTTATATTATTTTAAAAAAACTTAGTAGAAATCATCTCATTTATTTTTTTTAAAAATTTCAAATCATTTTTAGAAAATCTATTTAAGGTATTGGAGTCAACATCAATTTGCCCAATATTGATTTCATTATTAAATAGTGGCACAACAATTTCAGATTTAACATTTATATTACATGAAATATAGTTGGATTCTTTTGAAACGTCCTCAACTATAATTGCATTGTTGGATAATGCTGTTTGTCCACATATTCCTTTTCCAAATGAGATTTTTGTATGTTGGGTTGGAACTCCAGAAAAAGCTATAAGATCTAGTTCTTTATTGTTTTTGTTATGAAAATAATATCCAACCCAGTCATATCCTTCTAGCTCTTTATTTAAGAAAATACATATTTTGTTCAAACAATTTTTTAAGTTATCTGAATTATTTATTTCTTTATTTATAAAACTTAATTCTTCACTAAACATAAAAAAAACTGCCCCTTGGGGCAGTTAAATTTAAAAATTAAAAAATGATTTACATCATTCCTGGCATACCGCCGCCGCCGCCCATTGGGGGCATTGCTGGGGTATCTTCTTTAATATCAACAAGCGCACATTCAGTTGTTAAAATCATGCCTGCAACTGACGCAGCATTTTCAAGGGCAATTCTAGTTACCTTTTTCGGATCTATAATACCTTTTTTTAATAAGTCTACAAAAGTTTCAGATTTGGCATCATAACCGAAATTGTTTTTACCTTCCAATACTTTTGCTACTACAACTGATCCTTCTCCACCAGCATTTTCAACTATTGTTCTAAGTGGAGCCTCAATTGCTCTTGAAATTATTTGGATACCAGTGATTTCGTCGAGATTGTCACTTGAAAGTTTTTCAAGAGCTCCTCTTGTTCTTAACAACGCAACTCCACCTCCAGCAACTATACCTTCTTCCACAGCAGCTCTAGTAGCATGAAGTGCATCGTCAACTCTGTCTTTCTTTTCTTTCATTTCAACCTCTGATGCTGCTCCAACATATAAAACTGCAACCCCACCAGCTAATTTAGCTAATCTTTCTTGTAGTTTTTCTTTATCGTAGTCAGATGTAGTAGTTTCAATTTGTGCTTTGATTTGATTTACTCTTGAGGCTATGTTTTTTTTATCTCCAGATCCGTTTACAACAGTTGTATTGTCTTTGTCAATAGTAACTCTTTCGGCAGAACCTAACATTTCAATAGTTGTATTTTCTAGAGTGAAACCTCTATCTTCGGAAATTACAGTTCCTCCAGTAAGAATAGCTATATCTTCAAGCATAGCTTTTCTCCTATCACCAAAACCAGGAGCTTTCACAGCAGCGATTTTTAATGATCCTCTCAATTTGTTTACAACAAGTGTAGCTAAAGCTTCTCCATCAACATCTTCAGCAATTACTAATAGTGGTTTTCCTGTTTGGGCAACTGGTTCTAAAACAGGTAAAAGATCTTTCATTGCAGAAATCTTTTTATCATATAGTAAAATATATGGAGTTTCTAAATCTGACTCCATTTTTTCAGAGTTAGTAACAAAATAAGGAGATAAATATCCTCTGTCAAATTGCATTCCCTCGACTACATCAACATAAGTATCAGTTCCCTTTGCTTCTTCAACAGTAATTACACCTTCTTTTCCCACTTTATCAAAAGCTTCAGTGATTAATTCACCAATAGCTTCATCATTATTAGCGGAAATAGAAGCTATTTGTTTTATTTTTTCAGATGAATTTCCAACTGTTTCAGCTTTCTTATTTAGTTCTTTAACTACTAGATCAACAGCTTTGTCAACACCTCTTTTTAGGTCCATTGGGTTTGCACCAGCAGTAACATTCTTGAGACCCTCTTTTACAATAGCTTGAGCTAATATAGTGGCTGTTGTTGTTCCATCTCCTGCAAGATCATTAGTTTTTGATGCAACTTCTTTTACCATCTGAGCTCCCATATTTTCCAGTGCATCTTCAAGTTCTATTTCTTTTGCTACGGTTACACCATCTTTTGTTACTTGAGGCCCACCAAACGATTTTCCAATAATTACATTTCTACCTTTGGGACCTAAAGTTACCTTTACTGCGTTAGCTAAAGCATCTACTCCTTTTTTTAATCCTTCTCTAGCTTCTACATCAAATTGAATTTTTTTTGCCATTTTAATAAATTTATAAGTTTAAACAATTGCAAGAATATCGCTCTCTCGCATAATTAAATAATCGTTATTTTCTAATTTAAGTTCAGTTCCAGAATATTTTCCGTATAAAACTGTATCTCCTACTTTTACAGTAATAGGATTTTCTTTTGTTCCAACACCAACTGCTACAACGTTTCCTTTTTGTGGTTTTTCTTTTGCCGAGTCTGGAATAATTATTCCAGAAGCTGTTTTAGTTTCTGCTTCTAAAGGCTCAACAAGCACTCTGTCAGCTAAGGGTTTAATATTTAATTTACTCATTTTTATAATTTTAAAATTTATATTTAAAACTCATCAATCATGCCAAATACTTTATACTGACAAATTGGTAACTATGGTGTGTCATTATAATGACACCCTGACACAATTCAATTCGTTTAATCTTGAACTGGAATTTCTAAGGGAATTTCATCAGGAATGGATTCAGGAATTGTTGATTCAGTTTGACTAGGATCTAAAAGTTTAGAATCTGTATTTTCCGTTCCTTTATCAATGGTAAGGTTAGAAAGTAGTATTAAGATTAATAGTAGCGAGGCTAAAACCCAAGTGCTTTTGTCTAAAAAATCTGTTGTTTTTTTTACACCCCCAATTTGTTGTGCATCACCCCCAAAACTAGACGACAAACCTCCTCCTTTGGGATTCTGAACCATTATTACCAAAACTAGTAAAAATGAAACTGAGATAATTAGCACTAAAAATATTGAAAAACTGCTCATAATTAATTTTTATTTTTTAAACTATTTTTAATTGTTTTTATTTGGTCTGCAAATAAACTGATTTTTTCTGGATATTTCAAACATAGAATTTCATAGGCCTTAATAGCATCCTTAAATTTTTTTTGTTTGTAATAAAGTTTGGCTAATGTTTCAGTCATATATTCTTTTTTATGTAGTTTAAATTCATCAGCTAAATTATTGTTCCTTGAGTCACTGTTTTTTATATTTAAAACTGGATTTGATTTTAAAAAATTTTGAATTAGGGTTTCATTATTGGATTCTAAGTTCTTCATTACAGGTTTTGTAACTTTAAGCCATTCTAAGAACGAATTTTTCGTGTTTTCAGATGACAGAATATTTGTTTTTTCATTTTTTCGATCACTTTTGTAGGCTTTAATGTTATCAAGTTCAATAATTTCTCTTAAAACACTTCTATTGGTTGAAAATAATGAGCAATCTTTTAATGATTTATTAAATCTTATACTGTTGTGATTTTTCAATCCAATTAATTCAATTATTCTAGCAGCCTGAAAATAAGGATATTCCTTAATCAAATTTCTTAAGGCAAAGGTTTCATCTAAACTTATTTGTTTGGGATTAATAATCAGCTCAGAAAATTTATTTTTATTAATTTCTACCATTTTGCTAATGATGCATTAAAAATATCCTGTGTTATTCTTTCGAAAATTAAATCGTGCGCTTCAGATTTAATGTTTAATAATTGTGTTTCTGCAGGATAATCAAAATAAAATGAAAACTTTCGCTCAAAATTATCATCTTCTTTTTTTAAGTTTAAAAATCTAACATTAACAGAGACGCTCAATCTGTTTTGTGAAGCTGTCAAATCAGAAGTTGCGGTCATAGGACTTACTCTGTACTCTGTTATTTCACCCTCATAGATCAGATCTCCGTCTATTGATACAAGTTGTAGGTTCGTTTGGTTCTGCAAGATGTTTTGTAATGATAATGTAAAATCTCTATCTAAACCTGGTTCAAAAATGGAACCCATAGTATTTCCAGCATCATTTTCAAAAAAATTCACTTGAAAAGTTTGAGTTCCCTCAGGAATTGATGCTCCTGTAAAAGAGTAACTTCCACATCCAGTAAAAAATACTGCAATAAAAAAACCTACAATAAATGTTTGTTTTTTATAATTCAATATCATGCTGTTTTATTTTTCTGTATAATGTTCTTTCTGAAATACCTAGTTCTCTTGCTGCTGCTTTTCTTTTTCCATTATTTCTTTCTAATGCCTTAATTATCAATTCTAGTTCATTATCATGAATAGATAAGGTTTCTTCTTCACTAATTTCTTCAGCAAAATGATATTTGTCTTCTGTCTGATTAGGTTTTTCGTAATCTAATTTTTTATTGGCTATTTCAATTAAATCTGATGAATCTGATTTTGATTCGTATAGTTTTTCCAAATTACTTTTTTCGTCCTTTTTATATTTAGTATTCCTTTCACCACTATTTAAGTGTTTTGTTAATTGTTTTAAATCATTTAAATCTTTTTTCATATCAAAAAGAATTTTATAGAGAATTTCTCTTTCGTTTGAAAAATCACTTGATTCTTGTTGTTTATTAACAACAGCTGGAAGATTTGAATTGAAATTTGGCAAATAAGTTTGTAATAAGGAAACAGAAATATTTCTTTTTTCTTCTAAAACAGATAATTGTTCAGCTACATTTCTTAACTGCCTAACGTTACCGTTCCAATTGTAAATAGTTAATAGTTTTTGTGCATTATCATCTAAACGAACTGTTGGCATATTGTATTTTTTTGCAAAATCTGATGCAAATTTTCTAAATAGTAAATGTATGTCTTCTTTTCTTTTTCTGAGGGCAGGAACTTTAATCTCAACAGTACTTAGTCTATAAAACAGGTCTTCTCTAAATTTACCTTTTTGAATAGCGATCTCCATATTTAGATTAGTAGCAGCTACTATTCTTACATTTGTTTTGTGAACTTCAGATGAACCAACTTTAATAAATTCCCCATTTTCTAAAACTCTTAAAAGTCTAACCTGTGTAGTTAATGGCAATTCTCCGACCTCATCTAAAAAAATTGTTCCACCATCTGCGACTTCAAAGTATCCTTTTCTTGAACTTGTAGCTCCAGTGAAAGCTCCTTTTTCATGTCCAAATAACTCTGAATCAATTGTTCCCTCTGGAATGGCTCCACAATTTACAGCAATATATTTATTATGTTTTCTGTGAGATAATTGATGAATAATCTTAGGAAAGCTTTCTTTTCCGACTCCACTTTCACCAGTTACTAAAACAGAAATATCGGTTGGAGAAACTCTTACAGCTTTTTCTATGGCTCTGTTTAGTAAATGGTCATTTCCAATTATGCCAAAGCGTTGTTTAATTGTTTGAGTAGATAATTCCATTTTATTTATTTATTAGTGGGATTGATAGCTTCTCCGATTAATGTGGCAGACGTACATTTTTTAATTAATACGTTAACAAAATCTCCAATTTTATAATCTTCTTTATTAAAAACAACAACAGTATTTTGCTCATTTCTACCACTCCATTGCATATTTGATTTTTTAGATTCTTTTTCAATTAACACCTCCACAGATTTACCAATATAATTATTTGTCCTGAAATTACTGTGCTCTTGTTGAAGGTCAACTATTTCTTGTAATCTATTTTTTTTTACAAGTTCACTAACATTATCTTTAAATTTTTTTGCTGCAAATGTTCCTGGCCTCTCTGAATATTTAAACATATATCCAAAATCATATTTAACTTTATCCATAAGATCTAGTGTCAATTTATGATCATTTTCAGTTTCATTAGGAAAACCAGTTATTATATCTTGAGATATAGAACAATCAGGAATGATTTCTTTTATTTCTTTTATCAGGGTGAGGTATTCAGCTCTTGTGTGTTGTCTATTCATGGCTTTCAAAACATCATCACTCCCGGACTGAACGGGTAGGTGAATGTGGTTACAAATATTTTTATATTTGGACATGGTGAGTATCACATCAGAGCTCATATCTTGAGGATTTGAGGTTGAAAACCTAATTCTTAAATGTGGAAATGTTTCTGCCACTAATTTCAATAATTTTGAAAAATTTATAGAAGTCTTTTGCCTTAACCCACTTATTTTTTTAAAATCTTTTTTAAGACCACCTCCATACCATAAATAACTGTCTACATTTTGTCCTAAAAGGGTGACTTCCTTATAATTTTTATTAACTAGTATTTCAATCTCCTTAATAATACTTTTTGGGTCACGACTTCTTTCTCTTCCTCTTGTGAATGGAACAACACAAAATGAACACATATTATCACATCCTCTTGTGATTGAAACAAAAGCTGTTACTCCATTTGAGGATAATCGAACAGGGTTTACGTCTCCGTAGGTTTCGTCTTTCGAAAGAATGACATTAACTGCATTTCTTCCTTCGTTAACTTCTTTAATTAGATTGGGAAGATCTTTATAGGCATCAGGTCCAACAACCAAATCAACAATTTTCTCTTCTTCTAAAAATTTATTTTTTAAACGTTCAGCCATACAGCCAAGCACACCAACTTTTAAATTTTTATTATTTCTTTTAAGTTTATTAAAACCTTGAAGTCTTTTTCTTACCGTTTGTTCTGCTTTGTCGCGAATTGAACAAGTGTTTAGCAATATTAAATCAGCATCATTTAAATTATTAGTAGAATCATAGCCTTCATTGGAAACGATTGAGGCTACCACTTCGCTATCAGCAAAATTCATTTGACAGCCATAACTTTCGATATAAAACTTTTTAGAATCAATTTTAATTGACTCAGATATTGATTCTTTATTTTTAATTTGTAAGTCTACATTCATTTATAATAAGCCCTTAAATCAGTACAACTTAAAATTTATTAATGTTAAACTTGAATAAAAAAAATAATATACTTTTGTGATCTTAAATTCTTAAATATATGTCCAAAAATTTAGTAATTGTTGAGTCTCCTGCAAAAGCAAAAACTATTGAAAAATATCTTGGTACTGGTTTTAAAGTAGCATCAAGTTATGGACATATTTCAGATTTACCCTCCAAAGAATTAGGTGTTGATGTAGAAAATGATTTTAAACCAAAATATATTATATCTAAGGAAAAAAAAGATGTAGTTAGAGATCTTAAAAAGAAAGCTGATAATGCAGATTGTGTTTGGCTTGCTAGTGATGAAGATAGAGAGGGAGAAGCTATAGCATGGCATCTTTCGGAGAGTTTAAAATTAGATAAAAAAAAAACCAAAAGAATTGTATTTAGAGAAATTACAAAAAATGCAATTTTAAAGGCAATAGAAAACCCAAGAGAAATTGATTATAATCTAGTTAATGCACAACAAGCAAGAAGGGTAATAGATAGATTAGTCGGTTTTGAAATATCTCCTATTTTATGGAGAAAAGTTAAGGGAGGGCTTTCTGCTGGCCGAGTTCAATCTGTAGCCGTTAGGTTGTTGGTAGATCGTGAAGCTGAGATAAATAATTTTGTTCCTGTCTCATCATTTAAAGTTGTTGCTAAATTTGCTAATAAAACTGAAAACAAATTTTCAGCCCAACTATTAGGAAACTTTAAATCAAAAGATGAAGCGGTTTCATTTTTAGAAAAAAATATTAATGCGAATTTTAATATTTCATCAATTGATAAAAAACCTGCAAAAAAATCTCCAGCCCCTCCGTTTACTACTTCAACTCTCCAACAAGAGGCCTCAAGAAAGCTAGGTTTCAATGTAAGTAGAACCATGTCTGCTGCTCAAAAACTTTATGAGTCAGGAAACATTACGTATATGAGAACTGATAGTGTCAATTTATCAAATGACGCTCTTAATTCTGCAGAAATAGTGATTTCAAACAATTATGGAAAAAATTATTTTAAAAGGAGGAAGTTTAGTAGTAAAAATAAAGGAGCTCAAGAAGCACACGAAGCTATACGGCCAACAAGTTTAGACAAGTCTGATGTTCAAATGGATTCAGATCAATCTAGATTATATAGATTAATTTGGCTTAGAACAATTGCCTCTCAAATGAGTGACGCACTATTGGAAAGAACTACTTTTAAAATTAAGTCTAATAATTATGATAACGAATTTAACGCTAAAGGAGAGGTAATAAAATTTGATGGTTTTTTAAAAGTTTATATAGCTGGTACTGATGACAATGAAGACGTGGAATCTTCTGGAATACTTCCCAATTTGAGTGTAGGAGAAAATTTAAAAAATATTTCAATTATAGCAACAGAAAAATTTTCAAGGCCACCCTACAGATTTTCTGAAGCAGCGTTAGTTAAAAAACTAGAGGAGTTAGGTATTGGAAGACCTTCAACTTATGCTCCTACCATTACGACTATTCAAAACAGAAAATATGTTTCAAAAGGAATTTTTGAAGGTGAGGAAAGGACTTACTCTGAGTTAAAATTAATAAATGGTAATTTAAGTGTTGTGGATCTTAAAGAAACTACCGGTTCAGATAAAGGTAAGTTAGTCCCAACAGAGGTTGGTATAATTGTTACAAATTTTTTAGTAAATAATTTTAAAAATATATTAGATTACAACTTTACAGCAAGTGTTGAACAGGACTTTGATAGAATAGCAAATGGTGATAAAGAATGGACCAATATCTTAAAAGAATTTTATGGTACTTTTCATCCAAATGTTGAAGATGTTAAAGAAAATGCTGAAAGGGAGTCAGGTGAAAGAGTTCTAGGAAGCGATCCTGTTAGCGGGAGAAGAGTAATTGTTAGACTTGGCAAGTTTGGCCCTATGGTTCAAATTGGATCAGTTGATGAAGAGGAAAAACCAATTTTTGCGGGTTTACTACCACATCAAAAAATAAGTAAAATCAGTTTAGAAGAAAGTTTAGAGCTTTTCAAGCTCCCCTGTTATTTAGGTGACTTTGAGAATGAAAAAGTGGAGTCTAATGCTGGTAGATTTGGACCTTATATAAGACATAACAAAATGTTTGTTTCTTTACCTAAAGGATTAAATCCATTGCAAGTAACATTGGAGCAAGCTGTGGAGTTAATACTTGATAAAAGAGAAAAAGATGCCCCTATTGGTAATTATGAAGGGCATGACATTAGTAAAGGAAAAGGAAGATTCGGCCCTTTTATTAAATGGAATGGTTTATTTATTAATGTAAATAAATCATATGATTTTGAAAATTTGTCTAAAGAAGATTGTAATAATTTAATCGAAGATAAAAAGAGAAAAGAAGCTGAAAAACTTTTAAAAGTTTGGGATGAAGAGAATATTAGGATTGAAAAAGCAAGATGGGGAAGGTTTAATGTAATTAAAGGTAAGGTAAAAGTAGAGTTGCCTAAAGGAACTGATATAGAAAAATTTACTTTAGAGGAGGTAAAAGCTTTTTTTAAAAAAAAACCTTCAAAAAAAAGTAAAGCTAAAAAGAAGTAATGATTTCTGAATTTCTTGCTCCTGTTGAAGAAAATATTGTTGATTTTAAAGAAAGTCTTCCAGAAAGATCAATAGGAAAGAAAATTAACTTATACAACAAAAGTTTTACTAATTTAACAAATATTGATATTGCTGTAATAGGTCTAAATGAATATAGGGGCTCCGATCAACCAGATACAAATTATTTAAAAATCAATTATTTAAGAAAAGAGTTTTATTCTCTTTATTCGGGGGATTGGAATATTAATTTGATTGATCTAGGCGATGTAATTAATGGAAATAAGCTTTCTGACACATATTATGCAGTTCAAATTATTTGTGAAGAATTAATAAATAATGAAGTAATCCCTTTTTTTATTGGAAGTTCCCAAGATTTAACCTTTTCTATTTACAAATCTTATTGTAATAAAAATAATGAGATAAATTTAACCTCTGTTGACAACAAGTTTGATTTTGGAGAAATTAAAAAAGAATTTAATGATTCTTCATTTATGTCTAAAATAATAATGGATGAAAAAAATGAATTAAATCATTATTGTAATATAGGTTTTCAAACCTTTTTAAATTCTCAAGAAGAAATAGATTTATTAGAAAAACTCCAATTTGAAACTTACAGATTAGGTAAAGTAGATAGGAAAATTGAAATAATTGAACCGTGTCTTCGAAATTCTAATATAGTTTCTATTGATTTTAAATCCATAAAGGCTTCCGAACTAAATTTCATACACAACTATCCTAATGGATTTTTCAGTCACCAAATGTGTATTATTTCTAGATATGCAGGATTAAGCAGTAAAGTTTCTTCAATTGGAATTTTTGATGTATTTGACAATAAAATTTCTTATTCACTTTTATCTCAAGTTATGTGGTATTTTATTGAAGGATTTTCATTAAGAATTTCAGAGAACCCTCACTCTAAAGACTTTAAAGGGAACTCTTACCACGTTACAGTTGAAAATGAAGATTTAAAATTTTTTGAAAGTGAATTAAGTCAAAAGTGGTGGTTTGAATTAAAAATAAATAATAATTCATCAAGAAGATCGTTAATACCATGTAGTAATCAAGATTATATTGATGCGTGTAATCAAAAGGTTTCCGAAAGAATTTTGCAAAGTTTGAAAAGAAATTTCGTTTAATTAAACCAAAAGTTTATTTTAGCGTCTAAAATTATACTATTTTTATAGCTTCGAAATTTAGAAAAAAATAAAATTCAGTGAAAAAAATACTTTTATTAACAATATTTTCGGCTCTTATTATTTCATGTTCTAAGTCTGATAGAGGAGAGCTTATTGGGTCAAAAACACAAAAATTTTTTCCTTCTCAACCTCTAGGAATGGTATTAATACCTAGCGGTTCTTTTTTGATGGGTATGGCTGATGACGACTACGTAAAGTTGGAAAATGCGCCTGTAAGTACAGTATCTATAAAGGCTTTTTATATGGATGAAACTGAAATTACAAATGGGGAATACAAGCAATTTGTTAATTGGGTAAAAGATTCAGTAGTTAGAGATGCTTTGGCTAAAAGAGCCATTTTTGAATTAGGTGATGCCCCAAGTCAAGAAGACTTAGATAAAGATAATAGTATTAATACTTATTACCCTATGTATGTAGTTGAGGAAGATGTTCCTGATGAAGAAAAAAGTGGGTACACATTGTACAAAGAAGATGTAACTTTTGGAATTGATTACGAAGATAAAAGCACTTATGCACTAAATTATGATAATGAAATTTTATGGGAAAGGGAAGATTATCCAGACTTAGCTTACGCTCAAGTAATGGAAGGAGAGTTTGAAGAAGGTACTGGTTTTTTTCTTCCAAAGGAAGAATCGTTTAATGGAGAAAGAACTTTTGATACAAAAAAAATAGAATACACTTACACTTCTTTTGATGCTGAGGCAGCAATAAAATCAGATAGCGACTCTAGAAAAAACTTCTTTAAAGAAAAAACTATTGAAATTTATCCTGATACTACTGCTTGGATTAAAGATTTTAGTTATAGTTACAATGAACCGATGCATAACGACTATTTTTGGCATGATGCATACGCAGAGTATCCTGTTGTTGGTGTTTCATGGGAACAAGCTAAAGCGTTCGCTCATTGGAGAACCATGTACAAGAATAATTACCAGCGTACCAGAAAAAAGAACGGTCAGAGAGTGGCCTCTTTCAGGCTTCCTAGTGAAGCAGAGTGGGAATACGCAGCTAGAGGAGGGTTAGAATCTGCTACTTACCCATGGGGAGGTCCTTACACTATTGATAGTAAAGGATGCTTTTTAGCGAACTTTAAACCCAACAGAGGAGATTATGCTTCTGATAATGCGTTGTATACAGTTGAAGCTGAATCCTATTGGCCTAATGATTATGGCTTATATAATATGGCAGGAAATGTTTCTGAATGGACAGATTCTTCGTATGATAAAGGAGCCTATAATTTTGACATGGGTTTAAATCCAAACGTTTCTGATTCAACAAATTTAAGAAAAGTTACTCGTGGAGGATCTTGGAAGGATATTGCTTACTTTTTAAGGGTAAGTGCTAGGGACTATGAGTATAAGGACGAGAAAAGATCTTACATAGGTTTTAGAACTGTTCAAGATTACTTAGGTGAGGATATTGGTACAAATGATAACCCTAATAAGATATTTTAAATAATATTAACTAAATTGAATTAATAAATAAATAACAATTATAGATATGAAAACAATTAAACACAAAAGATTTTTTATCCCTGATAACTGGTTAGAATTAATGTTTGGACTTGGAGCTTCCATTGTAATTATTGGCGCTCTATTAAAAATAACACATTCAGATTTCATATTCTCTGGAAACGTATGGTTAACCTTAGGTCTTGTTACTGAGGCAGTTATTTTTGGTATTTCGGGTGTTAAAGGTTTTATGACAATAGACCCAGACGGTTTTGAAAGTGGGGATGATATAGAAACTCTTGAAGTTGAAACTCATGAGCTTGCGAAGGCTGTTGCGACATCTATATCTAAAATAACAAAACTTAATGAAGATTTAGCCGCTGCGAGTAAGTCCATAGGAACATTACATGTACCTTCAGATATGAACCAACACATGAGTGAGTATAACGCTAACATTCATACTGGGGCAGTTAAGTTAGATGAAATTAATAAGTTATACGAATCTTTAAGTTCTCATCTTGTTGAAGTTAATTCTTCGACTAGTGAAATGCATGTTCCTGAAGGATTAAATGAAGAATTAGCTAAAATGAAAAACAAGGTAGCTTCACTTAATGCGAAATACAAAGGAATGATTAGTGCTATGAATAACTAAAAAAAAAATTATGGCTGGAAAATTAGACTCAAGGCAGAAAATGATAAACATGATGTATCTCGTGTTTATAGCTATGCTTGCGCTAAATATTGGAAAAGAGGTTCTTGCTACTTTAGGAGTTTTAAACGATGACTTAGAATCATCAATTGTTGAACTAGAGGCATCTTCCAAGGCAAGTTACTCACAAATCGAAACTAATTCTGGTAAATTAGATTACAAGATAGCTGCTAGTAAGGTTGTTGAAATGAAAGCTCAATCTGACGCTTTTTATAATTTTATTCAAGTTATAAAAGACACCTTGATAGTTGGTGAGAATGGTGAAAATAATAAATATTTAAAGCAAATTAAGGATAAAGAAACTGGTGAGGATATAACTCGAGTTGCTTATCAAGAAATGGATAAATCTGAGGTTTTAGATGATTATTTTTTCGAAGGTGAGTTTTTGACTTCAAAAGGTACAGAATATGTAACTAAATTTAAAGATTTTCCAACAAAATTAACTCAGATCCTAGATGAAATTGAATTTTTGGAAGAAGAATCAAAAATTGCTAGAACTGCTTTAGACGGTTCAAAAGGTGAAGATGGTGTGGAAATCCAATATGATTTTGCCTCAGCAAAGCAAGATTTACAAAACAGATTTAAATATTCAGATCAAATAGTTAACAGTGAGGGTACAACCCAAGACTTTTTACAGTATAATTTTTACGGATTCCCAGTAATTGCTTCCCTAGCTAAACTAACTAAAGTTCAATCAGATATAAGATATATTGAAAACAAAGTTTTAAACGAAATTTTAAGTGCAATTCAAGGAAAGGGATTAAACTTCAGTACTTTTCAGACATTATTAGAGACTACTAAGCCAGTCTACTACACCACTGATGTTGTAGATGCTGCAATTGTAATGGGTAAAAAGGATGAAGGGTTTAAACCTGATAAAGTAGAACTGTTTTTAAATGGAAATCCGCTTTCTGAAAGCGAATACTTTATAGAAAATGGTAAAGTTGTTTTAAAGAAAAGAATTGGAAACCCTGGTACTTATGATTTAACAGGAACTCTTTCTAAAAGAAATGCAGATACTCAGGAATTAGTTTCAATCCCTGTTACGCAAAAATTAGTAATTATTCGCGAGCCTAATTCTGCGGTTGTTTCTGCTGATAACATGAAAGTTTTCTATAGAGGATTAAGAAACCCAACGTCTATTTCTATTCCTGGTGTTGCTGCTAATACAATTGTTCCATCTAGTTCTAATGCAAAATTTTCAAAAACTAGTAAAGGTTGGGCAGCTCAACCAACTAACCCAAGGGCTACTGAAATGAAAGTTTCTGTTTCGGGAATCCTTAACGGTAAAAGGAAGCAGTTTGATGGGGGAACGTTCAGAATATTACCACCACCACCTGGAAAAGGTTCTGTTTCTGGAATGAATAAAGTTATTCAAACCGGTGGATCGATTTCTAAAACTTTGCTTGCAAATGGAATTATTACTGGAACAAAACCAAAAGACTTTTTATATGATTATGAAATCATAGTTACAGGTTTTGATATTAAAGTTGGTAATTCACCTGCAAAAACTGTTAATGGAAATAAAGCTAGTAGAAATTCTAAAGCCGCGTTAGATATTAAAAGTGCTGGAAAAGGAACAGCAGTGGTAATATCTAATATTAAAGCAAGTTCAAAAGATGGAGACACTGTGACTCCTAATTATGTTGTAGAATCATTTTTCCTTATAGTTAATTAAATGAAGTTTTCAAGTTTATATATTGCATTTTTCATGCTACTTAGTTTTGGCTTGTATGGTCAATCTAATATTCTTAACGCTTCTGTCCCAGAGCAGATTGGTGTTAAAAACATAGATCAACTCCAATCTGACTTAGACTCATACCTAGAGTATGAATTTATTGATGACCGAGATATTTTATGGTCTAAAATAGTGTATGAAAAAATTGATTTAAATGAAAGATTAAATTTTCCATTGTTATTCCCTATTGATGATGATTTGTATGAAAATACTCGTAAATCACTTTGGAGAGTTTTAAAAGAAAATATATTAAACGGTAATATCACAAAAATATATTCTGATGTTAATGATAATTTTAGATATCCCCTAACTCCCGAAGCTGTCAAAGATATTGTTGCTACCCAGGTAGATTATGGTGACGGTGAATTAATACCCAAAGAAATTGGTTCTGATGACATTACTGGCTACAGAATAAAGGGTATGTGGTATTTTGACAAAAGAAGAGGTGAGTTAATGTATCGTTTATTAGGAATTATGCCAATAGGAGAAGATCTTAAAAACCTTGATGGCGATGAAGAAAAGAAAACAAATCTTTTTTGGATTTGGTATCCAAGCATAAGAGAAATCCTTCACAAGGAACTAGTTTTCAATGATACTAGTAATGCTAACCAAATATCTTTTGATCAGCTATTGCTCTCACGTAGATTTAGTTCATATATCTACAAGGAGGATAATATTTACGGGGACCGTTCTATCTCACAATATAAGAACAAGGGTCTAGAATCTATTCTTGAATCTGAAAGAATCAAAAAAGAAATTCTTGATTTTGAGCAAGATCTTTGGAATAGATAGTCTATAAGATCAACTATTTATAGTTATAACTTATTAAGTATAATAAAAACTTATTTTTATTATACTTTTTTTGTTTATACTCATATGATCGAACTATTTTGTATTATATTTTTAAGCTAATTGAACTATTTTAAATTCATAAATTCTTCAAATGCGCTTTGAGAAGTTACATTATTTTGTAGTGATTGAAATTTATTGTATTTTAAATCCTCTATTATAAAAGGACTACGTGTCCTTTTTTTTAGCTAACTAACTAAAACAATTTTGCTTATAATAAAAATTTAACCCTCATTACTAGATATCTAACTCCATGTGTATTAATTTGTGCATTGGTGTTACTTTTTTAGTATTTATTAATTTGTTACTATGAAAAATATCATCTACTCACTTTTTTTAACCTTTTCCTTAATAATTTATTCAAATCCGGTCCCAATTTCCTTTGACATTGTCGTTAAAACACTTGCTGCACCGGAAACT
>QOPV01000035.1 GCA_003331265.1 Cryomorphaceae bacterium
GTAAAAATCTCTTCTTGACAATACTGGATCTCCAATGTTATTACTGTTTCCAAATAAACTCATGCTAAGATCTTTTGCATAATAAAATATCTTGGGGGCGGCTAAAAAAGTATCGTCATTTCCAGCGCCTCCCAATATCTCACCAAACCAAAATTTATCTTTTCCGCTTTTTAAACTAATATTAATTGCAATATTATCTTCGTTGTTGGTAACATTTCTTAGTTGATTATTCTCAGTAAAATTTCTTAAAACTTCTACTTTTCCTACTGCGTTTGCTGGTAAGTTTTGAGTGGCAAGTTTTGAATCCCCATCAAAAAAATCTTTACCTTCTACTGTAATTTTAGTGATTTCTTTTCCTTCAACTTCAATAGTACCATCATCAGTAACTTCAATTCCTGGGAGATTTTTCAAAACATCTCCTAATTTTTTTTCAGACCCAGTGTTAAATGAATCAGCATTATAAACTATGGTGTCTCCTTTGATTGTTACAGGCATTTCATATACAATTTCTACTTCATCTAAGGCCTCAGCTTGTTCTTCTAAAACAAAGTTTTTTTCAAAATCTTCACTAAGATTTAGATCAAGCTCAATTTGTTGAAATCCAATGAAAGAAATTTTCACTTGATAATCTGTATTTTTCTTTAGAGAAATTCTATAAAATCCTGAGTCACTAGAAATTCCAAAACCGTCTAAAACTTTTGATTCTTTTTCAATTGCTATAACATTTGCACCCATAATGGTATTTCCCATAGAGTCGGTAATAACTCCTTCAAATCTAACCTGAGAATAAAGAAATGATGTAAATAATAATAAAGTAAATAAAAATGCTTTTTTCATATAAATTTAAATGAGGGTATTAAAAAATAAAAACGTTTAATTAGAAATCCTTGCCCTACTACCTCCACCACGTCTTCCTCTGTACATTCCTTGCATTTCTTCTTGTTTATCCTTTGCAATTTTCTCGTACTCAAGGTTAGTAACTTGTTTACCTTTAGATGGTTCTTTAATTTTAATTTTTTCTTTTGGATTAATAATAACCTTAGTACATAACATAGTTGTTCTATCGTCGTTAATTTCTAAAATTAGTCCAGGTAATCCGCCATACATAGATGGACCTGATGAGACTGGGATTTCAGGTGTAAACCATGCAGTCATTACCACCTCTTTTGTCCTCATTTGAGGTTCTGCTGGTGCTTCACCAGGTCTAGGTCTTCCAAAACTCATCACTCTTTCTTCTACCTTTTTAGTTATGGTTGCTTTATAGGCATTATATATTCCTATTTTCTTTGTTTCTCCTGACATAACCCATTTACTTGGTTTTATACTGTCTTTAACTAAAAATATCTTACCATAAAGTTCTTTTTTATTAACATACATATTTGACTGAAGATCTTTATAAATGCTTCCCTGTGCAGGACCTGTAACAAATTGCATCCAATTAAATCCGCCTCCTTGACCACTTGGATCAAGTCTCTCTTCTTCTTCAAAATATGATGAAATACTGTTAAATTCAAGTGTGTAGTTTTTTTCAGTAGCAGTTTTCATTCTTGCTTTCATATAATTCACTCTATCGGGAGGCATATTCTTCATAAAGTCCATATTCACATTCATTTTTGACATATAGAAAGCTCTTCCTTGAAATTCTTGAGAAAAACCATTGATTCCTAAAAACATTATTATAATTAGTATTTTTTTCATAATTAAATATTTAAAACGTAGCAATTCTAGTGATTTATTACTAAATAGACAATTAGTATACAATAAAGTTTAATTAGAATATTTTTTTTCAAATTTATATTTTAAATTAGAGGTCATCGTTTTAATTAAACACAAAACAATTATGCACATAGCTATTGCAGGGAATATAGGGGCTGGAAAAACATCATTAACAAGGTTACTTGCCAAACATTATAAATTTGAAGGGCATTATGAGGATGTTTTAAAGAATCCTTACTTAGACGATTTTTATGACCAAATGGAAAGGTGGTCTTTTAATCTTCAAATATATTTTTTGAATAGTAGATTTCGACAAATAAGAGATTTTGAAAAAAGTGGAAAAAAAATAATTCAAGACAGAACTATTTATGAGGATGCTAATATTTTTGCTCCTAACCTTCTTGCTATGGGCCTTATGACCAATAGAGATTTTGAAAATTATAAATCTATTTTTAATTTAATGGAATCTTATGTAAATGCACCACATCTTTTAGTCTATCTAAGAAGTGGGATTCCTAATCTTGTTGATCAAATTCATAAAAGAGGAAGAGACTATGAAAACTCCATTAGCATTGATTACTTAAGTAGACTTAACGAAAGATATGAAGCATGGATTGAAACCTATGATAAAGGAAAGTTATTAATTATTGATGTAGATGAATTAGACTTTGTAAAAAACAAAACAGACCTACATCAAATTATCGAAAAAATTGATAATATTATTTAGTATTTTTTTGATACCAAACTAGAAATTATTCCTTAGGGTTTTTCAAAATTTTACCCTTTACTTTCAATTCATCTAATTTATCCATCATTTCATCTCTGGTTCCCTCAAAAAATTGTGTAGTTTCTGTTGCAACCCCATTTTCTACTTTACTAGAAATAATTTTTAGTGTTGTAATTGAATTAGAATCATCAACATTGATTGAAATTTCTTGATTTACTTGAGTATCAATAGAATTCACAACTGAAGAATTAAGTTCTTCTGAATGGCCGCCTAAAATTGGCGCAATTACAAGACCAATAAGGCAAGTTAATTTAATTAGAATATTCATTGAAGGACCTGAAGTATCTTTAAAAGGGTCTCCAACAGTATCTCCAGTTACTGCAGCTTTATGAGCTTCCGAACCTTTATATGTCATTTCTCCGTTAATTTCAACCCCAGCTTCAAAGGATTTTTTTGCATTATCCCAAGCTCCACCAGCATTATTTTGAAAAATAGCCCATAACACACCACTAACTGTTACTCCTGCCATATATCCACCTAACATTTCAGCAATAGCCAAATTATCCATTCCAAAAATCATAGGAACAAAAGCAATTAATAACGGAAAGCCTATTGTTAAAAATCCTGGAAGCATCATCTCTTTTAGAGAAGCTTGTGTTGAAATTGCAACACACTTATCATATTCTGGCTTTCCAGTACCTTCCATAATTCCAGGAATTGCTTTAAACTGTCTTCTTACTTCTTGAACCATCTCCATTGCTGCTTTACCGACTGCATTCATAGCTAGAGCGGAGAAAACAACTGGAACCATTCCCCCAACAAATAGCATAGCTAGTACAGGTGCTTTGAATATGTTAATTCCATCTATTCCTGTAAAAGTTACGTAGGCAGCAAATAAAGCCAATGAGGTTAAAGCTGCTGAAGCAATTGCAAAACCTTTACCGGTTGCAGCAGTTGTATTACCAACTGAATCTAAAATATCCGTTCTTTCTCTTACTATTGGTTCTTGTTCACTCATCTCAGCAATTCCTCCTGCATTATCTGAAATTGGTCCAAATGCATCAATAGCTAATTGCATGGCAGTGGTGGCCATCATGGCCGAAGCAGATAAAGCGACTCCGTAAAATCCAGCAAAAAAGTAGGATGCCCATATTGCACCAGCAAATAATAAAACTGATGGAAAGGTTGAAATCATTCCTGTTGCCAAACCAGCAATTATATTTGTTCCTGCTCCAGTACTTGATTGTTGTACGATTTTTAAAATTGGCTTTTTACCAAGTCCAGTGTAATACTCAGTAACTGAGGAAATAACTGCACCTACTACTAAACCAACTAAAGTTGCAAAAAACACATTCATTGAGGATATTTCTTTTATTCCTTCACCAAAAAATTCCATTTTCATGGTGTCAGGAAGCATCCATCCACACAAAACATAACATGCTACAGCAACTAAAAATATAGAAGTCCAATTTCCAATATTTAAAGCTCCCATCACCTCATTTTCTTTTGCCTCGTTATTTTTTATATTAACTAACATGGTTCCAATGATAGAAATAATAATTCCAGCTCCAGCAATAAAAACAGGTAGCAATATGGGGCCTATTCCCCCAAATGCATCTTCAATACTTCCACCCATATCCTTTATAACATAATTACCCAAAACCATAGATGCTAATACTGTTGCTACATAAGAACCAAATAAATCTGCACCCATTCCAGCTACATCACCAACATTATCTCCAACATTATCAGCAATAGTTGCTGGGTTTCTAGGATCATCTTCTGGGATTCCTGCTTCCACTTTTCCTACTAAATCAGCTCCGACATCTGCTGCTTTAGTATAAATTCCTCCTCCAACTCTAGCAAATAATGCTATTGATTCTGCTCCAAGAGAGAAACCTGCTAAAGTTTCTAAAACAATGGTCATGTCTTCAGATGTAGTCCAAACACCTCCCATAAATACTTTATAAAAAACAATAAAAAATGTAGTTAAACCTAGAACGGCTAAGCCGGCAACGCCAAGTCCCATAACAGTTCCTCCTCCAAATGAAATTTTCAACGCATTTGGCAAACTAGTTCTTGCCGCTTGAGTTGTTCTAACGTTTGTTTTGGTAGCAATTTTCATTCCCATGTTACCAGCCCAAGCTGAAAATAAAGCTCCAAAAATAAAAGCTACAACAATTAAAATATGTGTAGTTGGAACAATTAAAGAAACACCTGCAAGAGCTAAACTAACTACTATTACAAATATGGATAATAATCTATATTCTGCATTTAAAAAAGCTAAAGCACCTTCATAAATATGATCGGAAATCTCTTTCATTTTACCATCTCCGGCATCTTGTTTCATTACCCAAGACTTTTTGAAGCTCATGTATGCTAGTCCTAACAAGGCTAAAGCAATTGGTAAAAATATTATTGTTGATTCCATATTATTATAATTTAAATTTTAATGGTGGCAAAAATAGTCAAATAGGTTTAAATAAAAAACCCGTAGCAAATACTTGGTTTTATTATTTGTAAAGTACTTTTTTAACTGATTTAATTACATCTTGACTGTTCGGAATCCATTCCGCCAATAAAACTGGCGAGTATGGAGCAGGAGTATCTGCTGTATTTATTTTTTCAATTGGAGCATCTAAATAATCAAAGATCTGGTTCTGAACTTGATAAGTAATTTCAGTAGAAATATTTCCAAATGGCCATGATTCCTCTAAAATGACTAATCTATTTGTTTTTTTTACAGATTCTAAAATTGTATTAATATCTAGTGGACGAATAGTTCTTAAGTCAATAAGTTCAGCTTCGATGCCTTCTTTTTTTAACTCATCAATTGCTTTGGAGGCTTCCTTTAATATTTTACCAAAAGAAACTATTGTAACATCTTTTCCTGGTATTTTCACTTCAGCTTTACCAATTGGAATTAAATATTCTTCCTCAGGAACCTCACCTTTATCTCCGTACATTTGTTCAGACTCCATAAATATAACGGGATCGTTGTCTCTTATAGCTGACTTTAATAATCCTTTTGCGTCATAGGGGTTTGAAGGGACTATAACTTTAAGTCCCGGGCAATTTGCATACCAACTTTCAAAAGCTTGTGAATGAGTAGCAGCTAATTGACCTGCTGATCCAGTAGGGCCTCTAAAAACTATAGGGCAAGGGAACTGTCCACCCGACATCTGTCTAATTTTTGCAGCATTATTAATAATTTGATCAATACCCACAAGAGCAAAATTGAAAGTCATAAATTCAATAATTGGTCTATTTCCGGTCATTGTGGAGCCGACACCTATTCCACTGAACCCTAACTCTGAAATTGGAGTATCAATAATTCTTTTCTCACCAAACTCATCTAACATCCCCTTAGAAGCTTTATAGGCTCCGTTATATTGAGCAACCTCTTCACCCATTAGATATATGGTTTGATCCAATCTCATTTCTTCAGACATCGCCTCACAAATTGCTTCTCTAAATTGAATAATTCTCATATAAGTGTTTTAGTGATATTTTTTGCAAAAATATTAAATTATTTATATATACTCTTTTTTTTTAGTGTAAAAAAAAGCTATGCACGCATAGTATTTGCTTAATATTTATTTATATTTGTAAATCAATTAAATTATTTATTTACATGAAAATTTTAGTTTGTATTAGCCATGTGCCAGACACTACTTCAAAAATTAATTTTTCAGATGACAACAAGATGTTTGATAATCAAGGAGTTCAGTTTGTGATAAATCCTAATGATGAATTTGGATTAACTAGAGCTATGTGGTTTAAAGAAAAACAAAACGCCACAGTTGACGTTATTAATGTGGGTAGTTCAGTCACAGAACCTACATTAAGAAAAGCACTTGCTATCGGAGCAGACAAAGCAATAAGAATTGACTCCGAACCGATTGATGGATTTTTTGTAGCAAAACAAATTTCAGATTACATTACTTCAAACCCTTATGATTTGATTATTGCTGGAAGAGAATCTATAGATTATAATGGAGCAATGGTTCCAGGATTAATCGCTGGTTTAACTAAAATGAATTTCATTACAAATTGTACGAATCTTGAAATTGAGAATAATTTTGCTACGTTAGAAAGAGAAATCGACGGGGGAAAAGAAATATTAACATGTAATCTTCCTTTAATTATTGGAGGACAAAAAGGTCTTGTCGAAGAAAGTGACCTTAGAATTCCAAACATGCGTGGAATCATGCAAGCTAGACAAAAACCTCTTGATGTAATTCCTTGTTCTGATTTAGATTCTAAAACGAAATCTATTAAATTTCAAAAACCTGCACCGAGAGAAGAAGTTAAACTTGTTTCATCAGATAATTTAGATCAATTAATTGAAATGCTTCACAACGAAGCTAAAGTTTTATAAATATATTATTATGTCTGTACTAGCTTATATTGAATCCACAAAAGGAATAATTAAAAAAAATGCATTTGAAATCGTATCCTATTCAAGTGCCTTAGCAAAACAATTAGGAATTGAGTTAATTGTTCTTTCAATTAACGTTGATGATAATAGCGAGTTAAGTAAATACGGAGCAACAAGAATAGTTAAAGTCTTAAATCCAGAACTGGATAATTTTGATGCAAAGATCACGGGCAATGTAATTGCTCAAGTAGCTAAAGATATAAATGCCACCCATATTGTTATTAGCAGCAGTGTAGATTCTAAATACATGGCTCCATTACTAACAATTGATCTTGAAGCCGGATATTTAAGCAATGTAGTTGAACTTCCAAGTAACTTAAACCCATTTACTGTTAAAAGAACATCATTCACTAATAAGGCATTTTGTGACGCATCCATAGTTTCAGATATTAAAATCATCGGATTATCTAGTAATGCATTTGGAATTATAGAAAATGAGTCAACTCTTTCTGAAGAGGTTTATAATCCATCTTTATTACAAAAAAATATTACTTTAAAATCAACTGAAAAAATTTCTGGAAAAATTTCAATTGCTGATGCTGATGTAGTTGTTTCTGGAGGAAGAGGCC
The DNA here is from genome assembly GCA_003331265.1 of Cryomorphaceae bacterium. Taxonomy (GTDB): domain Bacteria; phylum Bacteroidota; class Bacteroidia; order Flavobacteriales; family Flavobacteriaceae; genus MAG-121220-bin8. The sequence continues at coordinate 7,454 of QOPV01000035.1, forward strand.
TCAAAGGTCCTGAAAATTGGAATCTTGTGGAAGACCTAGCAGACACATTGGGAGCAGCGACGGCATGTTCCAAGCCAGTTTCTGATATGGGATGGAGACCTCACAGTGAGCACGTTGGTCAAACAGGAAAACCAGTTGCAACTAATCTTTACATTGCTATCGGTATCTCAGGTGCTATTCAACATTTAGCAGGAATAAATTCATCTAAAGTAAAAGTAGTTATCAATAATGATCCTGAAGCTCCTTTTTTCAAAGCAGCGGATTATGGTGTAGTTGGAGATGCATTTGATGTTGTTCCTAGATTAAACGAAAAATTGAAAGCATTTAAAGCTCAAAACTCTTAATAATTTTATTAATTTAGAGACTCAATTTCTCTATTAAATGAGTTTAATTAGACTAACCATTAATCGTATTTCTTATAGTCAAACCCATAACGGTGCTTACGCATTATTATTAAATGAAAAAAATGGGGAAAGAAAACTTCCAATAGTTATTGGTGGTTTTGAAGCTCAATCAATTGCAGTTGCTTTAGAACGTGAGATTAGACCACCAAGACCACTAACTCACGATTTGTTTAAAAGTTTTTCTGATTGTTTTGAAATAAAAATAAAACAAGTCATCATTCATAAAATTGTTGATGGAGTATTTTTTTCTAGTCTAATTTGTGAAAGAGACAAAATAGAAGAAATTATAGACTCCAGAACCTCCGATGCCATTGCTTTAGCTATCAGATTCAATTCTCCTATTTTTACATATGAAAATGTATTAGAAAAAGCTGGGATCATATTAAAACCCGGTGAAAACAAAAAACAAACCGATTCTCACTCAAAAAAAAATTCTCTTTCTAAAAAAATAGATTATTCTAAACTTTCCATAATTCAACTTGAAAAAGCCATTTCAGTTGCGGTAAAAAATGAAGATTATGAACTAGCTGCTCATTTGAGAGATGAAATAAACAAAAGAAAATAAAATATGGTTTTATTACAAACAATGCTATTTACCTTGTTTAGCAATAGGGAAGTTCAGTCCACTCAAGAAATTATATTAAATCAAGGTTTTTCATTTGAAAGCTTTATTAGAGGAATAATTGGAATGTGTGTTTTAATACTAATCGCCTATATATTTAGTAAAGATCGCAAAGCAATTAATTGGAAAACAACAATTATTGGATTAGTCACTCAATTAGTATTGGCTATTGCTGTTTTAAAAGTTGTATTTGTACAGAGAATTTTTGAGTTTTTTGGAAAAATTTTCATTAAAACACTTGATTTTACTTTAGAGGGTAGTAAATTTCTTCTTGGTGACATGGTAAATATTGAAAGTTTTGGTTATGTTTTTTTATTTCAAGTTCTACCAACTATTATATTTTTCTCAGCGCTAACTTCTGTTCTTTTTTATCTTGGAATTATTCAAAAAGTGGTTAGAGGATTAGCATGGTTATTAAGTAAGTTATTGAAAATTTCAGGTGCTGAAAGCCTAAGTGTTGCAGGGAATATTTTTTTAGGCCAAACTGAGGCGCCTTTAATGATAAAAGCTTACTTAGAAAAAATGTCCAAATCTGAAATTTTATTAGTTATGATCGGCGGAATGGCGACAGTAGCCGGTGGAGTTTTAGCTGCCTACATTAGTTTTTTAGGAGGAGATGACGAAGTTTCTCGTTTATTTTATGCAAAACATTTATTAACGGCATCTGTTATGGCAGCTCCGGGAGCAATTGTAATTTCAAAAATATTATATCCTCAAAAAAAATCTATAAACCAAGACTTTAATGTCTCTCAAGATAAAATTGGATCAAATCTCCTTGATGCTATTTCTAATGGAACAACCGAAGGTTTAAAATTAGCTGCTAATGTGGGAGCTATGCTTTTAGTTTTTATTGCCTTTATCGCAATGATAAATTTTGGTTTTGAAAAAATTGGATCTTTTTCAAATATTAATACTTGGATTGATGAAAACACCCCTTACAAACTTCTTTCTTTAGAATTTGTTCTAGGTTATATCTTTTCTCCTTTAATGTGGATTATTGGAGTTGCCAAAGAAGATATGGCATTGATGGGACAACTTTTGGGAATTAAATTAGCTGCTAGTGAATTTATCGGCTATATGCAATTAGGTGAATTAAAAAATGTTGCTAATCTAATTCATTTAAACTACGAAAAATCTATTATAATGGCTACTTACATGCTTTGTGGATTTGCCAACTTTGCCTCTATCGGAATACAAATTGGTGGAATAGGCTCTTTAGCCCCAAACCAAAGGGAAAACTTATCTAAATTTGGATTTTTAGCGGTTGTTGGAGGAACTTTAGCTTCCCTACTTTCTGCAACTATTGCTGGTATGATAATTGGTTAATATATTTTTATAAAGTTCTTGAAAATTTAAAGCTACAATTTCTCAATATTCTTATTTTTATATTATAATAAATATATATGAAACAGTACCTAGATTTAGTTAAGCATGTTTTAAAGTCTGGAAATGAAAAGTCTGATAGAACTGGTACAGGAACTAAAAGCGTTTTTGGATACCAAATGAGGTTTGATTTATCTGAAGGATTTCCAATGGTAACTACAAAGAAGTTACATTTAAAATCTATAGTTTATGAGTTACTATGGTTCTTAAAGGGGGATACTAACACCAAATATCTTAACGAAAATGGAGTTAAAATTTGGGATGAATGGGCAAATTCTAATGGCGATTTGGGACCAGTGTATGGTTATCAATGGAGAAATTGGAATAATTCTGGAATTGATCAAATTGAAGATATAATTAAAACTCTAAAAAATAACCCAGATAGTAGAAGAATGTTGGTAACTGCATGGAATCCTGGAGTACTTCCAAATACAAATTTGAGTTTTGAGGAAAATGTTAAAAACGGAAAAGCAGCATTACCCCCATGTCACGCATTTTTTCAGTTTTATGTTCACAATAATAAATTATCTTGTCAATTATATCAAAGAAGTGCTGATATTTTTTTAGGTGTTCCTTTCAATATTGCATCTTATGCGCTTTTAACTGAAATGATTGCTCATGTTTGTGGATATAAAAGTGGAGATTTCGTTCATACTTTTGGAGATGCTCATATTTATAATAACCATTTAGATCAATTAAATCTTCAATTAACAAGAAAACCAAGACCTCTTCCAAAACTTAAAATAAATAAAAAAATATCTAATATTTTCGATTTTAAATTCAATGATTTTGAAATTTTAAATTACAATCCTCACCCTCACATAAAAGGAAAGGTAGCTGTCTAATTGTTTATTTTTATTATATTATATTTGACTATTAAATTAATTTATATTGAATTCCAAAAAGAAAAATTCTATTATAGTTATAATTTCATCTTTAATGGTGATTTTTTTATTCAATTTAGATTTAATCAAAATTCAAGCTACCAAAATCATTCATAAAGAAAATCTAAAAAATAACGGTTATAACAAAACATATAATTTATCAAAAGAAGAAAGAAGAAGTTTAGAACTTCCACCTAATAAATATTTTGAACAACTTTGGAGACTTTCAATGGATCCAATTGAAGGAAGGCCGTTATTTGAAAAGTTATTTGAATTACAAGAACAGCTTAATGACTCAAGAAAATTAAGAGAGTTCACAGTTCCAGGAGAATCGAATGCTACCAAATGGAATGAAAGAGGGCCAAATAATGTGGGGGGGAGAACTAAAGGAATGATGTTTGACCCAAATGATTCTAATGATGAGACTATTTTTACTGGAGGTGTTACAGGGGGTTTATTTAAAAATACCAATATTTCTAATCCTTCATCACAGTGGGTTAAAATTGAAGGAATTCCCGAAAATATACCTGTATCTGCCATCACTTATGATCCAAACAATCCAGAAATTTTCTATGTAGCAACTGGAGAATCCTATACCTCTGATGGTCCAGGAAATGGAGTTTGGAAATCTGCAGATAAAGGTGACTCATGGACAAAAATATTCGGAGGAAGAACTGGCGGTTATGGTAAAAACGGACTTATTTATATAAATGATATTGTTGTTAGAAACAATAGTGGGACATCTGAAATTTTCATATCGTCAAGTCCGGGTTATGATGGAGCTGCGTGGGTGGGAATAAATGCTTACGGAGTCCATAAATCCACTGACGGTGGTGCCAATTTCTCAAAAATTGAAGTTAAAAATTCCGGTGGACAAACATATGAAGTAATCGATCTAGAAATCGCCCCAGATAATAAAATATGGGCTTCCACAACTAGAAGAGCTTTTGGAACTGGTGGAACAATATTGTCATCAAATGATGCTGGAACTAGTTTCGAAGTTAAACATGAAATCACCAGTGGTAGAAGAACTGAAATGGAAATTAGCTCAAACGGAAATATATACGTGCTTTCACAAACAAATGATCCGGTTAAAATTATAAAAACTACTGATGCATTTGCCACAGCTCCGATAACTCTAACTTTACCTAACGACAAAGATGGTGGTATCTCTGCTGAAGACTTTACCAGAGGACAATCTTTTTATGATTTAATGTTAGATTCTGACCCTAATAATCCTGATCATATTTACGTGGGAGGAATTGATATTTTCAAATCTACAACTGGGGGTGTAAGCTCAGATCCAAACGTTAACCCTTGGGATCAGGTTTCTCACTGGTACGGAGGATTTTCTGAACAATACATTCATGCAGACCAACATGCTATGACTTTTGGAAATTCCGATTCAACAAAAAAATTATTTGGAAATGATGGTGGTGTATATTTTAGTAAAACAGAATCTGATGCTACTGAAACAGCTTCATCTAGAAATAACAATTTAAATACTAGTCAAATATATACCATTGGAGTAGCTCCTTCTGAAATGTTTAAAGATTTAAATAAAACCGTTTCTGGCTATGATATAAGTTCATATGCTAGTTATAATTTACCAATTAGTGGCATGACTGATGTGGTTATTAGTGGCTTGCAAGACAATGGAAGTCAATTAATCGCCAATAATAATGATGCAATTAGTAAAGCAACAATGGCCTCAGGTGGGGATGGAGCAGCCTCAATGTTTTCTCAAGATCCAGCTAAACCATATTTTATAACAAACTATGTTTACAATAAAGCTATTGACGTATGGGATTTTTCTTCAAATCAAATGAGAACAATAAACAGCGAAAGTGGATCAACAGGTGACTTTATTACTACCCAAGCTCTGGATTCTAAAAAGGGATATTTGTATTCAAATTACAGAAGTGAAGGAACTAACCAAATAGCATTATTCCATGATTGGTTTGAATTTGGTTCTAATTTTAATCCAACCAAGGTTATAATTACTGATGCCCTATTAACAAATAATGTTTCTGCATTAACTGTTTCTCCTTATGGATCTGAATCATCAAACCTTTTTATTGGATTAGAGGATGGAAACCTAATAAAAGCAACAGTTAAAAGTCCATCTGAAATTACTTGGACAGACATCACTGGTAGTGCATTTTCAGGGAGTATTTCTGATGTTGAATTTGGAAGTACTGAAAACGAAATATTTGTAACTTTTCATAATTATGGAGTTGAAAATATTTTTTATTCCTCAAACGGAGGGTCATCATGGTCAAAAAAAGAAGGAGATTTGCCAGATCTTCCTGTCAGAACTATATTACAAAACCCATTAATAGCTAACGAAGTTATAATTGGAACTGATTTAGGCGTTTGGTATACAAAAAACTTTGGTGATGCTTCTCCTAACTGGTCTCAAGCTTACAATGGAATGAGTAATGTCAGGATTACTGATTTGGATATGAGGGATGATTTTAAAGTTTTTGCTGGAACTTACGGTCGTGGAATTTTTTCTTCAAAATTTGATTCTGAAGATCCTTTACTATATTTAAAACTACCTAATCCTAATTCAATTTCTATAAAACAAGGAGAATCTGGTACTTTTAAAGTGAAATATAAAGTTGTTGGAGGTTATGATAAAGAAACAAATTTTACAGTTACTGGAGCACCAGCTGGAACATCTATTACCTATACCCCGGCAAATGGAAGTAATATAAATACGGACGGTGAAGTCTCTATAAAGCTTGATATAGCAGCTAACGATGAGGTAAAAACTTATCCTCTTGTTATAAATGCAACAAGCGGAGGATCACCAATTACTGTGAAATCCGTTGGGATTGATCTAATAGTTGTAATTAATAATTCCAATGATCTAGATGGAGATGGAATATTGAATGATGTTGATAATTGTCCAAATAAAGCTAATGCAGACCAAAAAGATACTGATGGAGACGGAAAAGGAGATGTTTGTGATGATTCTGATGGAGACGGAGTTTTTGATGATGCGGATAATTGTATTAACACTGCTAATACTGATCAAGTTGATTTAGATAAAGATGGAATTGGAGATGTTTGTGATGATGACAAGGACGGAGATGGAATAAAAAATGACGTTGATAATTGTCCTTTAATTGCAAATGCTGATCAACTAGATAGTGATGGTGATGGAAAAGGAGATGTTTGTGATGATGATGACAAGGACGGAGATGGAATCATTGATAGAGATGATAATTGTCCAAATACAGCTAATTCTGATCAAAAGGATATGGATGGAGATGGAATTGGGGATGTTTGTGATGATTCTGATGGAGATGGGATTTTTGATTCTGTTGATAATTGTCCAAAAAATGCAAATGCAGATCAATCAGATAGAGATGGTGATGGAGAGGGCGATGTTTGTGATCCTAATCCACTTCCAAAGGATACTTTTTCAGTGAGAGCATCTGATGAAACATGTAAAAGTTCTAATAATGGTAGCATTAAACTTACAATAAAAGGTGAATTTAGTCAACCATTTGGAATCCAAATTACAGGAGGACCAACGGGATTCAATTTCACTTCTCAAGAAATATCAAGCTCTACCTGGTCATTAGATAATTTAGAAGCTGGAAACTATTGGGTTTGCTTAACCTCTAGCTCATTTGAAACTTTAAAACAATGTTTTAATGCTAATATCAATGAACCCGCAGATCTTTCGGTTGCCTCTGATGTTGACAGAAAGAATAATGAAATTAGACTTGGTCTAAGCGGAGGTACTAAATACAATATTATTCTAAATGGTAACCTGATTACCACTTATGACAACAATATTGATCTGTCACTTAGTCCGGGTATAAACACAATTAAAGTTACGGCCAACAAAGAATGTCAAGGAATCTTTGAAGAAACAATCTTTATTTCTGAAGACATACTTTTAAGCCCTAACCCTGCTAATGCCTCATCAAAATTATGGGTGGGTGGATTTGATGAAAATGTTAACATTACTCTATTCGACATCACTGGAAGAGTAATA
>QOPV01000036.1 GCA_003331265.1 Cryomorphaceae bacterium
TTCTCCTAATCCTGCGTTAATATCAAATATATTTATTGAAATTTCCTCCGGATCATTTATTTCTAAAGCTTGAAGACCATAATTAAGAGCTTTGTTATAATTTGTAAACTTATATTTATTAAGTGAATCAAGAAGAGATGGGATACTTTGACTATGTCCAGAAAAAGTAAATAAAATTGATAAAATTATTAGTGACTTTTTCATTAAATAGTAACGTTTCATTTGTGTTACTCTTTTTTGTCTTTATCGCTTTCAGAAGTTAGTTTACGCCTTGCCGCTTCAATATCTCTTTTCATAATTTAATTTTATTAATTTTCATACAATATAATGATTTGCCTTTTGAAAAACCATATCTATTAATTCTTATTTTAGTTAAGCACATCATTATCCTTGAATGATTAAATAGTTTATGAAATTTCAAAAATTGATTTAGATTGTTAGGATTCAAATAATTATTATATTTAAGTTGTGAGAAAACTAATTATACTATTACTATTTATTTCATTTTCTTGTAGTGGGGATGGTAATCTCGAAGATCAAGATCTTATAGAACAAAATTTATATGAATTTTTAAGAGGAAAGGTGTACAATACCCCTTCGACTAGTTCTAATGATTTTTGGAACACTGGAACAGAAATTGACGGTAAAATGTATGTTGAATTTTCAAAAGTTGCAGATGAATGGGACGGATGGAAAATATTTTACAAAGCGGATGATAGTACAAATTGCGAATTAGACTGGGTATTTGATGATGAATTATATGCTTTAAAAAACACTTTAAACACTCCTTCAAAATTACGAATCGATGGTGTTTATGGGCAATTTTGGGTTTTTACTAAAACTGTTGATAATAAAATTGGAATTCGATATGGAGCAGGAGCCGGTTCTGGATCAGAATATTTTAGGGGGGAAGAGTTAAAATTAGAGTTAATGAGCTTGGGAGAATTTAATATGTTAGGTTGTGAATAAACCTTTTAGTGGAGAAGATGGGACTCGAACCCACGACCTCTTGACTGCCAGTCAAACGCTCTAGCCAGCTGAGCTACATCCCCAATCTCATTTAATCGTTTTAATATAAATATAATCTTTAACAACATACCACTATGAAAATTATAAGACTTTTTACAATTTTAACTTTATTTATTTCGTGTAATAATAGTATTGAAGAAAAAAATCCAATTTTATTTTCAGAAAAAAATTATGATGAAGCATTTCAATTAATTGAATATTGGCTTAATGCTCAAAAAGACTATGAAAATCTTCCAGGTTTAACTGCCATGGTTGGAGACAAGGAAGGAGTTATATGGGCCCAAGCATTTGGAATGGCTAATGAGCAGGATGTTATGAGTGTTGAAAACACATTTAGTATTTGCTCAATTTCTAAATTATTTACAGCTATTGCAATTATGAAATTGGTAGAAGAACAAAAAATAAAATTGGAGGATCCTATCGATGAGTTATTACCTTGGTTTGATTTAAATCAACAATTTAAAGATTCTCCTCCATTGACAATAAAATCAATCTTAACTCACTCATCAGGACTGCCCAGGGAATCAAATCACCCATATTGGTCTTGGCCTGATTTCCCTTTCCCAACTAAAGAAGATGTTATAAATGAGCTTAAAAATCAGGAAATGCTCTATCCAAGTTCTAAATATTATCAGTATAGTAATTTGGGATTATCTCTTTTGGGTTATGTAGTTGAAGAAGTATCTGGCGAAACTTTTGATAATTATGTAACTAAAAATATTTTAGCTCCATTAAATATGAATAGTACAAAAACTTATATGTCAAAGGAGGAGTATGGAGAAAAACTTTCAGTTGGATATTCATCAATAAATCGGGAAAGAGAAAGAGAAAAAGTGAATTTCTTTAATGCTGATGGGATAGCTGCTGCTGCTGGCTTTACATCAAATGTGAATGATCTTGGAAAATTTGCTGCTTGGCAAATACAATTATTAGAATCTTTAGAAAAAAATATTATTTCAAATGAAACGCTAAAAGAAATGCATAAAGTGAGTTGGGATGATGAATTAACTTCTGTAACAAGAGGATTAGGTTTTGGGGTGTATAAATTTAACGGAGAGACATTTGTAGGTCACGGTGGTTCTTGTCCTGGGTACAGATCGCAATTATATTTAAGCCCTAAAATGGGTATTTCATATTCTGTTATGATTAATTCTAGTGGGACAAACCCAGGCAAGTATATTCAAGGTATACATGAAATTTTAAAAAAAGTGTCTGTAAATAAAGACAGTGATTCAAATAAATTTAATGATATGGAAGGGATTTATATTGCACAACCTTGGGGTAGTGAGACTTACGTTCAATCTTGGGGAGAGCACCTGGCTGTATTAAGAATGCCCTCAGATTCTCCAGATTTAACACTTTATAAAGAAATTAGTAAAGATGTTTTTAAAAGAGTATTGAAAAATGGAGAATTGGGAGAAAAACTTGAAATTTTAAGAGAGAATGAAGGTATAGTAGTTGGTTTTAAGTCCCATCAAAATATATATTATAAGTCAAAATAAAAAAATATAAAATGAAATTATTACAAGAGTTCAAAGAGTTTGCAGTTAAGGGAAATATGATTGATATGGCCATTGGAATTATAATAGGAGCTTCCTTCAATTCCGTAATAGATGTTTTGGTAAAAAAAATTCTTCTTCCTCCTCTTTCTTTATTATCAAGTGGAGTTAATTTAGAAAGTCAAAAATTAGTCCTTAGATCTAGTGAAAATGATGCACTTGGTAATCTTATTATTGAAGAAGTGGCTATAAATTATGGACTTTTTGTAGAAACTTTAGTTGATTTTCTAATTGTTGGGTTTACTATTTTTATAGTTGTAAAGTTTATTAATAAGCTAAATAAAAAAGCAGAAGATCCAAAGGATAATAGTGTTTCTACTCCAAAAAACATTGAACTATTAACAAGGATGAATACTCTGTTGGAGGAACAAAATCAATTATTAAAATCTAAAAAGTAGCTTAATTTTATTCCAATATAGAATCATAAACTAGATCTCTAAATTTGTCAGCTAACTTTAGCTTATATGTTTCAAAAGATTGTGTCATATAAATAAAAATCATATTTTCAACAGGATCAATCCTATAATAAGTGCCAAACATTCCACCCCATCCATAGGTGCCTTTGGAACCGAATTTAGTATCTGTTTTATTTACAACTTCAAAGCCTAACCCAAATCCTTTCTTTTTCCCAAATACAAAGCCTTTATATTTTAAACCATCAGCATGATCTTCAAGCATTAGATCGAGAGTAGAACTTTTTATTAATCTCATATCATTATACACACCTCCATCTAAAAGCATCTGACAAAAAATAAGATAATCACTGGTAGTAGATAAAAGCCCTCCAGCTCCACTAAAAAGAGTTACATTATCAGTAAATGGAGATTCAGATGGGCTGTCAAATACATTTAGCTCCCCATTTTTTTCTTTATTGTATAAAGTGGTGAATCTGTTAATTTTTTCTTTAGGTAATTCAAAAAAGGTATCGTTCATTTTGAGAGGATCAAAAATCCTTGTTTTGAGAAATTTATCTAACGTTAATCCTGAAAGGACCTCAACTAAGTATCCACATATATCAGTAGAATAACTGTAACGCCATTGTGTGCCAGGCTCATAACTTAGAGGAGTTTTAATAGATTCTTTTACAAACTCTTCTAAATTCATTCCAATAGATTTTCTATATCCTTCGGGCCCTTTGAATCCGAATCCAGCAGAATGTCTTAAAATATCGATGACTTTAATATGATTTTTTATTGGTTTTTCTTTTTTACCCTTTTTGACAGTCATGTTTTTGAATTCAGGAATAAATTTATAGAGGGGGTCATCCAACTTAAACTTCCCTTCTTCATAAAGCATCATTAAAGCAACTGAGACAATTGGCTTGGTCATTGACGCAATTCTAAAAATATCATTTTCATCAAGAGGCTTTTTAGATGATATTTCAGAATAACCGTAGTTATCAAAATGGATTATTTTTCCGTTTTTAACAATTGCTGTTTGAATGGCTGAAAAATCTTTATTATCAACATATGAGCGCATAACGGAGTCAAGAATAATTAGCTTTTCTTGGGAAAATCCATACTGTTTAACATTCTCTTTGTCAATTTTTAATTGTGCTGTTGCTTGAAAAGAAAACAGTAAAAAATATAGGGAGCAGGAGAGTGGGAATAAGATTTTTTTCAATAAAATAATTTTATAATAATTTGCTTTTAAAAGATATTAAATTTTTTCCAAGTTAATTATAGAATTTTCAAAAACAATATCAATTAATTTACTTCTAATATTTTGATCATATAATTTTTCGTTTTCTCGACTTGGGTAGACTCTATTTGTTAAAAAAACTATTGATAGTTTTTTTTCAGGATCAACCCAGAAAAAGGTTCCTGTGAATCCTGTATGACCAAAACTTTGTTTAGATAATTTTTCATTTGGATAGGAGTCCTTATCTCCCTTTTTAGGTTTGTCAAAACCTAAGCCACGCCTGATATTACTTTCTGGAAAAGCGTACGATGTAAATCCATTAATTGTACTTTCTTTAAATGGATTAAATATTTTTTTAGAATTCCAGTTTTCAAAAATTTCTATTAAATTTCCAATGCCTTCCGCACTTCCAAATAGACCGGCATTTCCAGATTTTCCACCAAATAGACTAGCAGCTTCATCGTGAACTGTCCCTTGGATTAAGGAATTTCTGAAAAAAGTATCAAATTCGGTTGGCACTACAATAGATTTGTTTTCAGGATTAAAAACAATAGAATTATTATTAATTTTTTGATAAAATGTGTTATTTAAATAATCTTCATAACTCTGAGCGGTAATTTTTTCAATAAGTTTTGGAACGTAAAAAAAGAAAAGGCCGGAGTATAAGTACTCTCCAGGCATTCTTATTTCAGACTTTCTGATTCGTTTAAACATTTTATTTTGGTAAGATTCTCTTACAAATAAATCTTCACTTACTTTTATGTTAAAACGTTTGCTTTGTTTATTTCTAACAATACTAGTTTTTAACTTTCCGTTATTTCGTTTTAATGAATAATGATGGTTTATATAGGGCATCCATCCGGCCGTATGGCTTAATACTTCGATAAATGAGGAGTATTTTTTATTTGATTTTTTTAATTCAGGAAGATATTTTGAGACAGGATCATTTAAATTTAGTCCAAAATCTTGTTGCAATTTCATAATTCCAATTGTAGACGCAAGTACCTTAGTTAATGAAGCTAAATCATATAGATGATTGTTTTCAACTTTGACCAATGAATCATAAGTGTGATGCCCAAAAGATTTATTAATTATAGTTTCCGCCCCAATTTTGATATAGACCTGAGCTCCTGGGAAAACTTTTTCTCCAATACTTTTATTAATTAAACTATCAATCTTTAAATTTAATTTTGATAAGGATTTAATTTGTCCAAAGGACATGTTTACCAAAAGAATAGCAATACTTACATTAAAGATTTTATTTAATCGATAAAACATAAAAGAGATTGAATAATAAATATTTAAATTAGAAAAAAATTATTTGATGAAAATATTCAACTCAAAAAAAATGAATGAAAAATGGCTAGTGTTTTTCTTTTTTCTTTTGAACTTTCCATTAAATAATATTATATCTCAATCAATGGAAAATAAATTAGGAAATGAAAGTAGTTTATATTTAAAACAACATGCTTCAAATCCTGTAAACTGGTTTCCCTGGGGAAACGAGGCGTTAAAAGAGGCTCAAAAAAACGACAAGCTTTTACTTATAAGCGTAGGATATTCTTCTTGTCACTGGTGTCATGTAATGGAAGAAGAGAGTTTTGAAAAAATAGATGTGGCCGAGGTTATGAACTCAAAGTTTATAAATGTAAAAGTAGATAGAGAAGAAAGACCTGATATTGATGAAATCTACATGAAAGCATTGGTATTGATGACTGGGAGTGGTGGATGGCCTATGAATATTATTGCCCTTCCTGATGGTACGCCAATATGGGGAGGAACTTATGTCCCTAAAGAACAATGGATTCAGGTTTTAAATCAGGTTAGTGAATTTTATAAAACAAGAAAGGAAGATGTGATGGAATATGCAAGAAGTGTTAAGGACGGAGTCAAAAAAGAGTCATTAATTAATCCTGTCGAAAGGTCTGTAGATTACACTTTAGATTTTCAAAATAAAATGGCAAATAAGGCTTTTACTTTTACAGATAAAGTTAATGGCGGAATAGGAAATGGACAAAAATTTCCTTTGCCTTCATTTATTAATTTCTTTTTAAGATTTTCTGATAGAGTGAAAAATCAAGAAATGAGCGCTTTTGTGAAAAACACTTTAATGAAAATTTCACAAGGAGGAATAAATGATAGAATTGAGGGTGGTTTTCACAGGTATACCGTAGATAATTTATGGCATATACCTCATTTTGAAAAGATGTTATATGATAACGCTCAACTTCTTAGTGTCTTTTCAAATGCTTTTAAAGTTTTTGGAGAACCTAGATTTAAGGAAGAACTCTACAATATTTATGGATTTTTAGAGTTAAAAATGACAGGAAAAAATGATTTGATTTTTTCTAGCATTTCTGCCGATACTAATTATAAAGATGGCACAAAAGAAGAAGGAGATTTTTATATATGGAAGGAGAAAGAATTAAAGGAGTTGTTAAAAAATGATTACGATTGGGTCAGTAAATATTATAATATAAATCAGACAGGTTATTGGGAAAGAGAAAGCTATGTTTTTTATCAAACAATTACAGATAATCAATTTGCATCAGATCTTGGAATTAGCCTTAAAGAATTTAAAAATAAGCTTGAAAAAGTGAATAAAACACTTTTTGTTTACCGTGAAAAAAGGATACAGCCTATAATTGACACCAAAATTGTTTTTTCTTGGAATGCTCTTACCCTTAGAGGTCTAGTGGACGCTTATAAGTCTACAGGGGATGAAATTTTTTTAAATAAGGCAATAGCTATTAATAAAGCTCTTGAAAAAATAATGATTGATAAATATCAAATTTCACACACTAACGGTAGCATTTCAAATAATCGAGTTTTATTTTTTGAAGATTACAGCTATTACATTGATGCTTTAATAGGGCTTTATGAAGCTACTTTTGATGTGAATTGGATTAAAAAAGCATCAGATTTTACAGATTTTGTTAATAATGAATTTAAAGAAGAAAATGGGTTTTATAAATTTTCTTCCAATCAAGAACTTTTGTATTCAGACACGCTGATTAATTTAGAAGACGGGGTGACTCCTTCTGCTAATTCAGTAATGAATTTTAATTTATTTAGACTGTATCACTATTTAGGAAGAAAAGACTTTTCTGAAATAGCTAATAATATGATATCTGGAGTTAAGGATAAAATCCAGGAAAGAGTTACTGATCATATGTTTTGGCTTTGGGCATCTTTAAATTATTCTGATAAGTTTTTTGAATTAGCTATTAGTGGCCCTGATGCTTTTAAAAAAGGCAAAGAACTTTCGTTTCGCTATTTTCCTAATTCTTTAATTGCAGCTGGCAATAAACCCTCAAATTTATACTTACTAAAAGATAGATTTTTTAATGATGAAACTTACATATATGTTTGCGTCGATAATACTTGTAAATTTCCTGTTACTACTATAAAAGACGCAATAAAATTAATGGATTATTGACTCTAAAAACTTACTAGTAAATTTTTAAAATTTTCCTTATAACTACCACCAATTTTATAAGGTTTTTTATCTATGTATGCGCAGTTTCCATCAATAATATCAATTTTGTTAAAAGCAACAGTTGTAGATCTATGAATTCTTACAAATTTTGAGTATGGTAATGCTTCAGTAAAGGCAGTTAAGGTTGTATGGACAATAAAAGACGAGGTCTTAGTTATTATTTTAATGTAATCCTTCAAGCTTTCTATAACAAGAATGTCATCGAAATTTATTTTAACATTTATTTTATTTACCCTGACAAAAATAAAATCACGAGACATATTACTCGATGCTTTTTTCATTTGTGATAATTCATTGTGCACCTTGCTAGTAGCGATCTCAAACCTTTCATAAGAAATCGGCTTTAATAGATAGTCAGTTACATTTAAATCATAACTTTCCAGTGCATATTCAGAATGAGCACTTGTAATAATTGTTTTAGGAGGTGTATCCAATTTTTTCAAAAAACTAATTCCATCAATAAATGGCATATTAATATCTAAAAACATTAAATCAACATTATTCTTTTTTAAAAATGGCATAGACAAAGGCGCATTTGAAAAAGTCCCAATACAGTTTAAATAATCCGTTTTTTTAATAAAGTTTTGAATTACTTTGATTGCTAGAGGTTCATCATCGAGAATAATACAATTTATCATAAACTAACTTTAAGTTCTGCAATATATTTATTTTTTTCATTAAAAGCGTTTAATTCATAGTTGCCTTTTCCGTAGTTTAATTCTAACCTTTTTTTAACATTTGAAAGACCTATTCCTCCAATTTGTTGTTTTATTTTTTTTGTCGGGTTTTTGAAAGAATTTTCTACTTTAAAATTGATAAGAGATTTAGTTACGATTAGATTAATATTTATGTAGGGATTTTTTTCTGAATTTCTAGCACCATGTTTAAATGCATTTTCCACAAGGGGAATTAATAAAAGTGGTTTAATCAGTGTTTTTTTTATTTCCCCCTCTATATTGAAATCTATCTTAAGAGTTTCATCGTATCTAAGCCTTTCAATTTCTATATAATCTTTTATGTGAGCAATTTCATTTTTTAAAGTTTGGTAATCTTTCCCAGTTTCATATAAAAAATATTTCATTAGATCTGAAAGTTTCAAAATTAAATCAGGAGCCTTTTCTGACTTGTCAATAGTTAATGAGTAAAGGTTGTTTAATGTATTAAAAAAAAAGTGAGGTTGAATTTGAGATCTTAAATATTTTAATTCATTTTCTAATAGCATTTTACTGGTGTAGTTAAGAAGATCTCTTTGTTTTATCCAATCAATAACAAGCTTAATCGAGGTTACAAAACCAATAACATAAATTTCACCAAGAATTACTTGAACAGCATAATCAAAATTGATTTTTGAAGTTATACCAGTAAATTCAGGTAATACATCTCCGCTTGTAAAATAAAAGGTTACCTGAAATTTTAAAATTAAAGCTATCCCTAAGCTTATGACGAGTAAAGTAATAAACTCTAGTTTTTTCCCGTTAAAAAGCTTTGGAAGCATAACAAAAATAAAAAGATAAGATAGAATGATGTGAAAAGGAAATTCTATTAGATTTGACTTTAATGAATAGGCATAGTCTTTATAAAAACTTCCCCATCTAATAGTATTAAAGGCGAAATATCCAAGCCAAAAGTAAATTTGACTAGAAATTGGAATGGAAGATATTTTATTATATGTGGGGTTAGTAAATAACGATTTTTTACTAATATTCATTTTTTACTATTGTTTGAGTTTTTTTAAAATTTAAGAAGGTTTGAATAGAAATTTCTTATTTTAAGTTAATTATCACTAATTTAAAAAATCAATTTTAATTATTATTAAACAATGAGATTATTTAAAAATAATATTTGCCTATTAGCTTTAATACTCTTTTTTGTTTCTTCATGTAGTTTAGAGCCAATATCAAAGACACCCAATGTAATATTTATTTTAACAGATGATATGGGATTTTCTGATTTAGGATCTTATGGATCGAAAATGATTAATACTCCAAACTTAGATTTGCTAGCTAGCGAGGGCGCTCTTTTAAATTCATATTACTCTTCACAAGCAGTTTGTTCTGCCTCCAGAGCTTCAATACTTACTGGGAGTTATCCAAATAGAATAGGGATTAGCGGCGCATTAGGCCCAAACTCAAAAACAGGAATCAATCCTAATGAGTTTTTGATGTCAGAGATGTTTAAACAACAAGGCTATAATACCGCTATTTATGGTAAATGGCATCTTGGTGATAATCCAAAATTTTTACCTACAAATCATGGGTTTGATGATTTTTATGGAATTTTATATTCCAATGACATGTGGCCATATCATCCCGAAAGACCTGACAGTTATCCAGACTTAATGCTTTATGATTATGATAAGCCTATTGAAGTTTTAACTGATCAATCAGATTTGACAATGGAACTTACTAATAAAAGTATTTCTTTTATCGAGAAAAATAAAGATGATCCATTTTTCCTTTATTTAGCACATCCACAACCACACGTTCCTTTATTTGCATCATCTGAATTTAAAGGCAGGTCTGATTATGGCTTGTACACTGATGTAATTGAAGAAATCGATAATTCGGTTGGGCTTATAATAAAATCATTAAAAGAAAATAAATTAGATCGAAATACTATCGTAGTCTTTACTTCAGATAATGGACCTTGGCTTTCTTATGGCGATCATGCTGGATCTACTGGTATATATAGAGAAGGAAAAGGAACAACATGGGAAGGAGGTCAACGAGTACCCTGTATTGTCTGGTATCCAAATGAAATAGAATCAAATACTGTTCTTTCAACCCCTTTTATGGGAATTGACTGGCTTCCAACTTTTGCTAAACTCACCAACTCAACTCTTTCAAAAAACAAAATTGATGGCAAAAATATTTGGGAAAACTTGACAGGAAAAACTTTTGAAGATCCTCACGAAGCATTGTTTTTTTATTATCATAAAAACAGTTTACATGCTGTTAGATATGGAGATTACAAAATGTATTTTCCGCATAGGTATAGAACATTAAATGGGAAAAAGGGAAGAGATGACGGACAGCCAATAAAGTACGAATATGTAAATCTTTTAAGTGAAGAATTATATAATTTAAAAACTGATCCATCTGAAACAAATAATATTATTAATGATTTTCCAGATCTAGCTAAAAAAATCACAACTTTGGCTAATAATAAAAGAAAAGAACTGGGAGACGATTTAACTAATGTTTTGGGTTCTGAAATAAGAGAAGTTGGAAAAATCGATTAATTAATAATTTAAAATGAGTGATAGAAGAAATTTTTTAAAAAAATCTGCTTTAGGATCTCTAGGAATTTCTAGTATCTTAAGTTGCAATGAAATAAATAAAGAAGATGTAAAAAAAACCTATCCAAGAATTATTTCTACTTGGAATCACGGTCTAGATGCAAATAAAAAAGCTTGGGAAGTTTTAAAAAACGGAAAGGGTGGATTATCTGCAGTTGAGCAAGGGGTAAAAGTTACAGAGGCTGATCCAAAAGTAAGATCAGTTGGTTATGGCGGATATCCTGATAGGGACGGGATAGTCACACTAGATGCATGTATAATGGATAAGAATAGTAATTGTGGTTCGGTGAGTTTTTTACAAAATATAAAACACCCAATTTCAGTGGCAAGAGATGTAATGGAGGACACCCCACATGTTATGCTTTCAGGAAAAGGGGCATTAGATTTTGCAATTTCAAAAGGATATAAACAGGAGAACTTATTAACTGATGATTCAAGAAAAGATTGGCTCAAATGGAAACAAAAATCAAATTATAAGCCTATTATTAATATTGAAAACCATGATACTATTAGCATGTTATTAATTGATGAAAAAGGGGACCTCTTTGGCGCTTGCACTACAAGCGGAGCTGCTTGGAAAATGCATGGCAGAGTTGGAGACTCACCTATTATTGGAGCAGGATTGTTTTTGGATAATGAAGTTGGAGCTGCTGCTGCTACGGGATTGGGTGAAGCCATAATAAAAACATCAGGAAGCGCTATGGTTGTTGAGCTGATGAGGCAAGGATATTCCCCCTTAGTAGCGTGTAAGACTATAGTTGAAAGAATCTCAAAATTACATAAGTCAGGACCTGAATGGGATTATCTTCAAGTAGGGTTTATAGCTATTAATAAAAATGGAGAATATGCGGGTTATAGTTTAAGAAAAGGATTTAATTATTCTTTGACTGATGAAAAAAATAAAGATTTATTGATTGATGCAAAATATGAATTAGCATAATGGAAATACTTGAATATTTAGGGAAATTTCATCCAGTTGTGTTGCATCTGCCCATTGGAGCATTGTACTTGACATTTTGTCTTGTATTGTTGGAAAAGTTTTTTAAAAACGATTACACAATACCTGTAAGATTTGGATTATTATTTTCTTTTGTTTTTGCTATAATTTCATGTCTGTTAGGGTATTTACTTTCTCTAAGTGGAGATTATGGACAAGATATATTAAATCTACATATGTGGCTTGGAATTTCTACAGCCATTTTTAATGGTTTTCTTTTATGGTTTCATTACAAGTCTATTTATAAAAAGCATTTTATTAGTTTTTTCACAATTACCATTATTCTTTTAACTGTAACTGGCCATTTTGGAGGGACTATGACCCACGGAGAAGATTTTTTAAAACCTCCACTTATAAAAAATGAATTAGTATTTAATACCAAGGACAGTGTAAATTTCTATTCAGAAGTTGTAAGGCCAATAATAGATAATAAATGTGTTAAATGCCATAATCCATCCAAATCCAGAGGAGGGCTTTTAATGAATAATAGAGAAAATTTACTGAAAGGAGGAAAATCAGGAAAAATATTTTTAGCAAACAACTCCCTTGAAAGTAACTTATATAACTACCTACTGCTTCCTTTGGATGATGATTTACATATGCCGCCTAAAGGCAACGCTCAATTGAAACAACATGAAATTGAATTATTAAAACAATGGATTGACTCTGGAGCTAATTTTGAAAAATTTCATAAAATTCAAGAAACTGAAGATCAGTTAATAAAAAATTTAGCTTCTTTTTTTCCAAAACCACAATTAATAGTTTCTTCACCTACAAACACAGACATAATAAAACTACAAGATTTAAATTTTAGAGTCGAGAGAAACAGTAATGAAAACAACTTTATTGAGGCTAAATTTTTAGGCAAAGATTTTCAAACAATACATTTAAACGCTTTATTAAAAATTAAAGAACAATTGATTAAGCTGGATCTAAGTCACACAAATTTAAATGACAATTTGATTTCTAAATTTAGAAGGTTTAAAAACCTTCAATATTTAAAAATTAATGATACAGATATTTCTAATAAAGGATTGTTGTCAATTGGGAATTCAATTGTGAGTTTAAATTTAAACAACACAAAGGTGAGTTATGAAGGATTGGTTCCTTTTTTAAAGAAATCTAGCGCTAAGAATATTTATTTGTGGGAAACAAATATTAGTATTGAAAATCAAAAAAAATTATCAATGTCTTCTATTTCTAATTTGAATTTCGGAGTTAGTGATTTTTCTAAAGGAGTTCCACTTTCTCCTCCCAAGCCTATATCGGAACAAACTATGTTCTCGGATTCCATAACAATAGAATTTTTTAAACCTTTAGGAAACCCAACAATAAGATACACCCTGGACGATACGGAACCTGACTCATTATCTGTACTTTATTCTAAACCATTTTCAATTTATAATTCAGCAACCTTAAAAACGAAAGCCTTTAAAGAAGGTTGGTTAGACAGTAAAGTTGGAGTAATGGATTTTATTAAGGTTGAAGGAATATTAAAAAATTATGTTTTAAAAACAACACCCGATAATAGATATAGACATCCAAAAAAATTATTTGATGGCATAATAGGGGGCATAAATTTTAGAGACGGTCATTGGAATGGATTTATTAGAACAAAGGATTATGTTAAGGGTGTTAACGAAAGAAATTCAGGTGATTTAGTTCTGGAAATAGACCTTACCGATAAAAAATATAGTTCAATTGGATTTCACTCTTTAGAGTCTTTAGGGGAGTATATAATGTTCCCAGAAAGTATAGAATTATATGATATTTCACAGAACACAAATAAGTTAATCTACTCCAAAAAGTTACCCAAATCATCTTTGGGAGCACCTAATGTTACTAAGTTTTTTAAAGTACCGATCTTAAAAACACCTTCAAAAGTTAAATTAGTAGTAAAAAGTAATAAAAAACTTCCTAAAGGTCATCCAGCTGAAGGTGAATTCGCTTGGCTATTTATTGATGAAGTACTTTTTTTATAATTACTTAAAACATTCTTTTATAGATGTTTATGGTTTTTCTGTGTTTTTTAAACCCCATTTTTTTTCATCGTAATAAATTACACTTTTGTCGAAATATCAAATAAAAATTATCATTCTGTTAAAAAATTGTTAATTTAGTATTGATTTAAACAAAAAAAATAACACATGAAAACAAAATTCTTAAGAATTCTGTCTTCTTTTTTATTGGTATTTGCATTTGGTTTCAACGTGCAGGCCCAATCAATTAGTGGGACAGTAACTGACGACAACGGAGTTCCACTTCCTGGAGCTACTGTTTTAGTTCAAGGAACTACAAATGGAGTTTCT
>QOPV01000037.1 GCA_003331265.1 Cryomorphaceae bacterium
AAATTGTCAACAAAACAAGAATAATGGCTATTGAAACATCTAACCATTTTATATTCATTTTTATTGCAATTAAGTATACTATTAATATACAAAATATGTACAATAATATGTACAATTTTTTTGTTCCCGGATTGTACACGTGTTTTTGGGATAATTAGGGATATTGCTTACGTATTGAATACCTTGTTAACAGAGTAAATGGGTGTTTATTGGGTATTAGTTGCACCTCTGTCTACTTCCCAATACAGAAATTAGCAAAAATATTTCCAAGAACATCATCATTTGTTATATCTCCAGTAATTTCAGCTAGAAATTCAACAGACCTTTTAATATCAACAGAAAGTAAATCACCAGAAAGGTTATTTTTTAACCCTTTATTTACTTCTTCAATAGCCTTTAAAGCCTTAATTAAAGCTTCGTAATGCCTAGAATTACTAATAATTGTGTCAGTGTATGGATTTAAAACATCAACTTCTCTAATAAGTCTTTTTTTAAGTTTTTTAACAGATTTTTTTTCAGTTGCTGAAATCTCAATTAATTCAAATTGATTTAAATCATTAAATAATTTTTTGTTCTGAATTTTTAAATCAATTTTATTTCTTACAAGTAATATCGATAAGTCTTTTCTTTTGAAAGTTTTTAAACTTGATTTTATTTCATTAATATCAGTATCATTAATATCAAATAAATAAAGTAAAATTTTAGCATTATTTATTTTTTCTTTTGTTTTTTCAATCCCTTTTGATTCGATTACATCATTTGTATCTCTTAAACCAGCTGTATCAGTGAATCTGAAATTTATACCGTTTATTACAAGTGAATCTTCAATACTGTCTCTAGTTGTTCCTGGAATGTCAGAAACAATCGCTTTCTCTTCATTTAAGAGTGTATTTAATAAAGAGGATTTACCTGCGTTAGGCTTTCCCGCAATTGCTACTGATATGCCATTTTTTAAAACATTTCCAGATTGAAAGGAATCAATTAGCGTTTTTAGCTCTGATTTAATTGTATTTGTTAATTTTCTAAATTCTTCCCTTTCAGCAAACTCCACATCTTCTTGAGAAAAATCTAATTCTAATTCAATCATTGAGGAAAAATGTAATAATTCACCTCTCAATTTTTTTAAATCATTGCTAAATCCACTTTTCATTTGTTGCATGGCTAAATTGTGAGAGCCTTCGTTTTCAGAAGCAATTAAATCAGCTACAGCCTCAGCTTGATTGAGATCCATTTTACCATTTATAAATGCTCTTAATGTAAATTCTCCTGGGTTAGCAACCCTAATACCATTTTCAATAAATAGGTCAATGATTTCTTTTTGAATATAAGATGAACCATGACACGAAATTTCAATTGTATCTTCTCCTGTGTAAGAAAAGGGTCCTTTAAATAAAGTAATTAATACCTCATCCAATTCATTTCCGTTTTTTAATAAATAGCCTAGGTGGACTGTATGAGAACTTTGCTGAGATAAAACTTTATTATTTTTACTTTTAAACAACTTCTCAGTAGAAGCTATTGCATTTGATCCAGAAATTCTAATTACTGAAATTGCCCCCTTTCCGTTGGGAGTAGCTAAAGCTATTATTGTTTCGTTATTTAACATTAGATTTCTTTAGTAAAAGTGCATCTTTTTTTGTGGAGGACACTTTCATAATTTTTCCAAAAAGCTTGAATTGATTTATTTTCAATGAGTTCGGGATTAGTTTCAACTTCTTTGATCCCTCTTTTGTTAAACATACTTTGGAGGTCATTGAACAAAATAGCTGTAACTCCTTTATTTTGATAATCAGGATGAACACCAATTAAATATAATGACGCTCTATTATTAAATTTCTGAGCCTTTAATATTCTTAAAAAACCAAAAGGAAATAGTTTTCCATTCATTTTTTTTAATGCTCTAGAAAAAGAAGGCATTGTAATAGCAAAGGCAACAAGATTACCATCTTTATCTGCAACACTTTTAATAAACTCAGGATGAATGTAGCGAAGATATCTTTCTTTATAATGATCAATTTGATATTGTTGTATTGGAACAAAAGTTTGAAGTGTATTATAAGTTTTATTAAGCAAATCAAACATTTCGTCCATATATGGAATTAAATCTTTGGTTTTTTTGAAATTCAAAGCCTTTAAGTTATATCTCTTCATAATTAGATTCGAGAATTTTTTAACTTTTTTGGGTGCATCTTTTTCAGAATAAATTTGAATTCTATATTCAACCCATTCTGCAAGTTTTTTCATCTTTAGTTTTTCTAGATGTTCTTTTTGATATGGGTTGTGATACCATGTTATCATTGTATTTAACTCATTAAAGCCATGAGTCAGCAATCCAGCTTTATCCATATTTGAAAAACCAACTGGACCTTCAATAAAAGATAACTCTCTTTCTTTTCCAAACTGAATTACTGCATCTAAAAGTTTTTTTGAAACTTCTATGTCATCAATTACATCATACCAACCAAATCTAACTTTATTTTTTTTCTGTTCCTTAACTTCAACCCAATTAACAATTCCCGCTATTCTTCCAACAATTTCATTATTTTTTATCGCTAAATAATATTCTGCTTCGGCGTTTTTAAAAACAGGATTTTTATCCTTATCCATCATTTCTAATTCTTCATTAATAATAGGGGATACCCAATATTTGGAGTTCTTATATAATTTTGAGGGAAACATTACAAAATCATTAAAGTCATTCTTCGAAATGGCCTTTTTAATGGTTATCATTTTACTTATTTTTTCTTTTACTTCTTTTTAATGATTTCCTTTCTTCTTTATTTGATTTTTTTTGATTTTTATTAGATTCTTTTAGAGATTTTTTTTCTGCTTTTTTATTTTTGTTTAAAAGTTTTTTATCGGCTTTCTCCTTCTTTTTTAGTTCTTTATCAACCGGGGGATAATCTCTATGCCAATCTAATCTTGTTGAAAGACCAGCCTTAATAAACAAATTATTTGGAGAGTCTTTAAAATTTGAGCCTAAACTAAAATCAAACTGATAATTTTTATTTAATAAATATGCTAACCCAACCTTAACTAAATTATCAGCATAAATATCGTTTTTAAATAATTCAAATTCAATCATTGAGGACCAAACAGGGTTTGTAAAATTGTGAGTTAGTGTGGTAATATTATTCATTAATGTATTTTCACTACCAATTCTATCATATGTAAAATTATTTACCAACACCCATCTATTTAAGAAATGATGTTGAGTAATCAAACTGCCTTTAAAGCTAATAGTTTCATCTAGGGTTGCATAATTTGTATTTTTTTTAATTTCTGTGAAAGGGTCATTGTAGAAATACCCATCGTCAGGAACATAGTTAACACCAGCATACACTGAAATTGCAGGAATTAAATCAATCCATCTTATGGAATTATTTTGTTTCCAGCTCGTGAGACTTACACTGTGCCATTTTTCATTTTTATAGGGGTCAAAAACAAGATATTTTACCCCCAAACTTTGACTGTTTAAAAATTCAGTTTTTATCTCAGGGCTATTTGGGACAGAAATATTATTGACACTTTTATTTTGATTGTATGACCCACTTAAAATTAATTCTAACTTTTCCATTATTAATCCATATCTAATAGTATAGTTTAATTGTAATTCTTTTATGTAAGAAAAATTCAAATTTTTATGACTTAGGTCTGAAAAATTTCCACCAACTTCAAATTGTAAAACATTTCTTCCAACTGCAAACGCACCCTGAGATGATCCAGGTCTATTTGAATTAATAACCTCAGTATATTGAGAGAAAACAGGAAAATACATTGTTAATAGCAGAATAAAAGTTAAGGCATATTTCATATTTTGAAAAGATATAAAATTAAATATTACTTAATTAGTGTTTGTTGAATAAAATTTTAACATCATTAATTGTATTTTTACTTAGTTAAATTATTATAAATGATTACAATTTTAAAAATTATTCTATTTTTCATGTTGTTCTTCTATGGGATTAGACTTATGGCCCCTTATATCCTCTCATATTTTTTAAAAAGATTTCAAAATAAAATGAAAAACAAGTTTGAAAGTATGAATAATGTAAATTTTAATGATCAGAATATTAAACCAGATTCTAAAAATAAAGAGAAAGTGGGTGAATACGTAGATTTTGAAGAATTAGACTAATATGAAAAGTTTTTTTAGAAATATTATTCCCCATATAATTTGTGTTTTTTTCTTATTGATGCTTTCGCTTGCTTATTTTTATCCAGTTTTATTGGGTAAAGGTTTAGAGCAGTCTGATATTTCTCAATTTACAGGGATGTCTAAACAAATAGTAGACCATAGAGAAAATTTTAACGAGGAGCCTTACTGGTTAGATAATGCTTTTTTAGGAATGCCTTCTTTTCAGGTTACTGCTATCTATCCATATGATTTGTTAAGGGTTATTGATCATTCTATACGTTTTTTACCTAGACCTGCTGATTATTTATTTCTTTATTTGTTGTCTTTTTATTTATTAATTATTTCATTAAAAATTAATTACAAGTATGCCTTATTTGGATCTGTCGCTTTTGGATTTTCTACTTATATGATAATTATTTTAGGTGTTGGACACAATACAAAGGCTTTGGCATTAGGTTATTTACCCTTGATTATTATGGGGGTATTAATGATTTTTAGAAAAGATTTTTTAAAAGGTTTTTTAATAACTTCTCTTGCTTTAGGCCTTCAGATTCATTCAAATCATTATCAAATGACATATTATACATTGATAATCGTAATGATAATGTTTTTAGCTTTTCTTATTGATTTTTTAAAAAAGAAGGATTTGAAAACATTTTTTTATTGTTTTTCAACATTTACCTTGAGTTCTTTGATAGCTTTAATGATGAATGCTTCAGGGCTTTTGTCAACAAAAGAATACTCTGAATTTAGCACTAGAAGTAAAAGTGAGATTACAATAAATCCAGATGGCAGTAAAAAAGAATCTTTGTCAGGGTTATCAAATGAATATATAACAGAATATAGTTATGGGATTTTAGAAAGTATTAATCTCTTAATTCCAAGGTTTATGGGAGGGGCTAGTTCAGATAGAATCAGTGATGATTCAAAATTGATGGATTTTATTAAAACTTTAGATCCACAACAAGGTCAACAGATTTTTCAATATTCTAGATTATACTGGGGAGACCAACCAATTGTTGCAGCTCCAGCCTACATTGGTGCCTCAATATTATTTATTTTTTTCTTGGGTCTATTATTAGTTAAGAATATAAATATGAATTGGATCATACCCTCAATAATTGTGTCTCTAATATTATCATGGGGTAAAAATTTTGAAATCTTAACCAATTTAATGATAAGTTATTTTCCTTTTTATGATAAGTTTAGGGCTGTATCTTCAATTCAAGTAATTTTAGAGTTCTGTATTCCATTTCTGGCAGTCTATGGGCTATACAAGTTTTTTTCTAAAAACATTGATAATGAAAAAAAGATTAAGGCTTTATATATTTTAACTGCTGTTCTTTCATTTTTTATTTTAATCATCTATTTTTTTGGCAATAATTTATTTGAATTCAAGTCAAATTTTGAAATTTTCTCTCAATATCCGGATATTTTAAATTTATTAATTGAAGATCGTAAGGCAGTTTTAAAATCAGATGCAATAAGATCTCTAATAATTATATTGGTTTTGTTTGTTATATTACTATCATATTTAAAAAACATATTAAATAAAAATCTTGCTATTTATGGAATTATTTTTATTGTATTAATTGATTTGTGGAGTATAAATAAACAATATGTTAATGCTGACCAATTTGTAAAAAAGTCGAATTTAAAAGTTCCATTTCAAATTACCAATGCTGATAAAGCTATTTTTCAGGACAAAACCGATTATAGAGTTTTTGAACCTCAAAGAGGTTTTTCCAATGGAAGAACTTCTTTTTTTCATAAATCAATTGCTGGTTACCATGCAGCAAAGCCAAAAAGAATACAGGATCTCTATGATTTCTATATTGTAAATAATGACTTTGGTATTTTAAACATGTTGAATGTAAAATATATTATTAAAGATGATCAAGATAATCCGATAGGAGTAACTAGAAATCCAAATAATTTTGGAAATGCTTGGTATGTTAGTGATATTATCCACGCTGAAAGCTCTGAAAATGAATTACTTTCATTAGGAAAATTAGATTTAAAGGTTACTTCTATTTCTCAAAATCAATACTTAAAGAAAAAAACTTTTAAGTTGGATAGTTTAAATACTATTTCATTAATATCTAGAGCTGCAAATAAACTGTTATATCAATCAAATGCTAATTCTGATCAATTTGCTGTTTTTTCTGAAGCTTATTATTATAAAGGTTGGCAAGCTTACATAGATGGTAATCCTGTGGATCATTATAAAGTCAATTACCTTTTAAGAGGAATGGAGATTCCTAAAGGCAAACATGAAATTAAATTTGAATTTAACCCCGACGTTGTACAAAGAGGTTCGTTTATTTCTCTTTTTGCTTATTTTATGCTTATTCTTGTTTTTTTAAAATATATTAAAGAAAAGTTTTATGTATAAAGTCTTTCCCAAAAAAAGATATAATAACACTTTAAAAATGCTTAAAAGTGTTTGTCCTTCTCCCTCTGTTATTTTTGATTTAGGAGTAACAAATCCTTTTTCTGAAATAATGAAAGAAAATAATTATAAAGTTTACAATACAAAGGGGGAAGATTTAGATAATAACCCAAATATTGACTTGCCGAAGGATGTTGATTTGGTGACTGGTTTTGAGATATTAGAACATTTAGTTTCCCCATACCCACTACTTAAAAAACTTAATGCAAAAAGAATTTTTCTTACAGTTCCTGTAAATTTGTGGTTTGCTAAAGCTTATAGAAGTAAAACCGATCCTTATGATCGTCATTACCATGAATTTGAGCCTTGGCAATTTGATATGTTATTAGAAAAAGCAGGTTGGAAAATAATTAAAAAGGAATTATGGAAAAATCCATCCTTCAAGTTGGGGATTAGGCCTTTGTTAAGAAATTTCACTAATAGATATTATGCAGTTTATGCAGAAAGGGATTCCTCTGGAAGTTGGCCAAACAAAAAAGAGTACACAAACTATTACAGAGGAGTTTTAAACCTTTAGATTATTAGTAATGAAAATTGGAATGATTCTTGACGCGCCTTATCCAATAGATCCTAGGGTTACGAATGAAGCAAAAGCATTAATTAGTTCTGGAAATGAGGTTTTTTTATTTTGTCTTTCTTTTAACAAATCTTTTAAATCAAACGAAATTATTAATGGAATCAACGTAGTTAGGTTTTTTTGCTCAAAAATTACTTATAAATTATCAGCTTTAGCATATACTTTTCCATTTTATAAATGGGTTATGTCTAAAAAAATTAAAAAATTTATAAAAACATATAATGTTGATGTATTACATGTTCATGATCTTCAAATTGCAAGTTCAGTATTTTACGCCAATACTAAATTTAATTTGAAGATAACTCTTGATTTACATGAAAATAGACCAGAAATAATGAAATTTTATAAGCATGTTAATGGTTTTTTTGGTAAAATGTTTATTTATCCTTCGTTGTGGAAAAAAGCAGAGGAAAGGTATTGTAAAAAGTCTAGTTCAGTTGTGGTAGTTACTGATCTAGCCAAAAAAGAATTAGTTGAAAGAGTAAATATAAATGAAAAGAAAGTTGTTGTTTTTTCAAATTCGGTTTCCAAAAGTTTTTATACTGATCCTTTTTTTGACGATGTAATTATAAAAAAATATTCAGATTCATTTGTATTGCTATACCTTGGAAACACATCCAAAAGGAGAGGGTTAGAAACTGTTTTAAAATCCATCCCTGAAATTATAAAATCTATTTCTAACTTTAAATTAGTGATAGTTGGTAAAAGTTCATATGATAAAGAGCTTATACAATTAGCTAAAGTTTATAATATTTCAAAATATATTGATTTTGAAGGGTGGAAAAGTGAGGATGTATTCCCTTCATATATTAAAGCTGCAAATTTAGCAATATCTCCACTTCATTCTAATTTACACCATGACACCACTTATGCAAATAAACTTTTTCAATATATGTCTTTAGGTTGTCCTTTAATTTGTAGTGATGTAAAAGCTCAGAAATTGCTACTAGAGACTTATAATGTGGGCTTATTATTCAAGGCAGAAAACCCAATGGATTTAGTTAATAAAATTAACAAACTTTACTTGGACGAAGCTTTAAGAAAAAAAATGAGTAAAAATTGTATTGATGCAATACATAATCATTTGAATAATGATATAATATCAAAAAGTTTAGTTGAACATTATGATAAATAAAAAAATACTTATTATTTCTTATTATTGGCCACCCTCTGGTGGATCTGGTGTTCAAAGATGGTTGAATTTTTCCAATCAACTAAGTGCAAAAGGCTGGAATATAACAGTTTTTACAGCCCTTAATCCAAAATATCCTTTAATTGATAATACACTATCTAAATCTGTAAATAAGTCTATTAAAGTTGTAAAAATTCCAATTTTTGAGCCTACTAGTTTTTTAAAAAGTAATAATTCTGATAATATTAAGGCTGACAATATTTTTAGTAAAATATTATTATGGATTAGGGCAAATCTTTTCTTTCCAGATTCAAGAATGTTTTGGATAAAAAAAGTTAGTAGAAAAGCAACTGATTATATAAAGAAAAATGACATTAATTATTTGATTACGACAGCACCTCCTTTTAGTACACACTTAATAGGCCTAAATATTAAAAAAAATACAGATGTAAAATGGATTTCTGATTTTAGAGATCCTTGGTCAGGTTTTTTTCAATTCAAACTTCTTCCATTGTTGACTTTTCAAAGAAAAAGACATTTAAAGGCCGAATTACAATGTTTAAATTTTTCAGATACAGTTATAACAACTTCACCATCTCTCACATTAAAATACTCATTAATTAATTCAAATTGCCATACTGTATTTAACGGTTTTAACTCATTCATTAAAACAAAAGATTCTGATGGTTTTTTATTAATGTATTCCGGAGTGATGAAATCAATCCAAAACCCTAAAAATCTTTGGTCAGTTTTAGAAGAGATTTCATTAGAAAATAAAAGTTTTTTTAAGGATTTAAAAGTTAGGCTAATTGGAGATTTTGATAATGAAATTAAAGATCAAATTAAGGGTAAACTCATATCGTCAAGAGTTGAGTTTGAAAAATATTTAGAAAAAAATAAATTAGATCAAGAAATTGCAAAAGCAAAACTTCTTCTTTTAAGTAGTGTCAATTTAGATTCGGTTAATGATGTTATCCCAGGAAAGTTGTTTTATTACTTTTCTTTTAAACTTCCAATTTTAGCATTCTCTAATATTAAAAGTGATGTAACAGACATCATAAATAAAACAAATACAGGTCGTGTATTTGATTATTCAAATAAAATTGATTTAAAAAATCATATTTTAGAACTTTATAAAAATTATAAATCAGGAAATGATATTTTTAAACCAATTGGTGTTAATAAATATACCTACGATATTCTTTCTGATAAAATTATCAAAATTCTAAACAAAACTATTAATTAATGGGTATAGTCATTAAGCAAACATCCAGAAATATATTTACAATTTCTATTGCTTTAATAATTGGAGCTATTAATACACTTTATTTTTATCCAGAATTTTTGAAAGATGAATATTATGGTTTGGTTGTTTTTTTATTAGCAACTTCAAATCTTTTACAACCTTTAATGTCTTTGGGTGCTCAACATACAATAATCAAATTTTATAGTTCATTTAAAGATAAAAAATCAAAAGATAGTTTTCTCTCTAGTATCGTATTTATTCCTCTTTTAATTATACTTCCAGTAAGTTATTTAGTTACTCAAGTCCATGATCTTATTGGTGATTTTTTATCAATGCAGAATCCCATTATTGAATCTTATGTTTGGATTATTTTTTTGGTTGCTTTTGCAACTTCATATTTTGAAGTTTTTTATGCTTGGTCTAGGGTACAGTTAAAGTCTGTTTTTGGCAATGTATTAAAAGAGATATATCCAAGAATTTCAGTGTTTTTTCTACTAGTTTTGGTTTCACAGGATTTAATAACAAAAGAAAACTTTATTTGGTGGCTGACAGGCCTTTATTATTTAAGACTATTAATAATGATAGGCTACTCACTTTCATTATATAAGCCAAGTTTATCCTACACATTACCTAAAAATTTTAAGGAGATTGTTTCTTATTCTATTTATATTTTATTAGCTGGCTCTGCAGCGAGTCTTTTAATCGATATTGATAAATATATGATTCCACAAAAAGAAGCGATTTCTCAAACAGCTTATTATGCCGTTGCTGTATTTATCGCCACAGTAGTCGAAATCCCAGGAAGAGCTATGTTTCAGATCTTAAATCCAATGGTAGCAAAAGCTATAAATAATAATGATTTCAATAATCTTAATGATCTTTATCAAAGAAGCTCATCAAACCTTTTAATAATTTGTGGTTTTTTCTTTCTTTTAATTAATTTGAATATTGTTTCATTTTATAAACTAATGAACAATGAGTTTTATTCTGATGCAATATTGGTGGTTTTAATTATTTCTATTGCAAAATTAATTCAAATGAGTTTTGGTTGTGGACCTGCTATTTTAGCAACTTCTAGTTTCTATAAAATCACTTTGCCATTCTCAATATCAATGGCTATTTCTGTATATTTTTTAAATGATTACTTGATAGATCTTTACGGAATCAACGGAGCTGCTATATCAACTTTAATTGTTCTTTTTTTATTTACTATTTTAAAAGTTTTGTATATAAATTTTAAATTAAAGATCCATCCATATAATTTAAATACAATTAAAATTATTTCTGTAATCTGTTTGGTTTATTTTGTTTTTGGTTTATTTCAACTAGATTTTGATCCACTTTTCAATATAATTTTAAAAAGTATATTTATTTCTTTAGTTTATATTTCTTTAGTTTACTTTTTAAAACTTTCAAAAACTATTAATAATACGATTGACTCTTTGATTAAATAGATAATTTATCTTTTAAATAATTTGAAAGTTTAGATTTGTTGTCTTTGACTAAATCCTCTGGAGAACCCTGAAAAATAACATCACCTCCTTTTTCCCCGCCATCGGGACCAAGATCTATAATGAAATCTGAGGATTTTATCAAATCTATATTATGTTCTACAACAATTATCGAATGCCCATTTTTAATTAAAGAATCAAAAGATTTTAAGAGCTTTTTAATATCATGAAAATGTAATCCTGTAGTGGGTTCATCAAAAATGAAAAGAGTTTTGTTTTTATTTGATCCTTTTAATAAAAATGTTGCTAATTTGATTCTTTGGGCTTCTCCTCCAGAAAGAGTAGAGGAGGACTGACCAAGCTTAACATAACCCATTCCAACATCTTTTAAAGGCTGTATTTTTTTAATAATTTTATTTTCATCGTTTTTTAAAAAAAACTCTATGCTCTGATCAACAGTCATTTTAAGAATGTCATCTATATTTTTTTTATCAAACCTTACTTTTAATATCTCTTTTTTAAATCTTTGTCCATTACAAGACTCACAAATAAGATTTACATCAGCCATAAATTGCATTTCTATTTTAACAGTTCCTTCTCCTTTACAAGTTTCACATCTTCCTCCATCAACATTAAAAGAAAAGTGTTTTGCTTTATAATGATTTGCTTTCGATAAACTTTGAGAAGCGAAAAGGTTTCTTATGTCATCATAAATTTTTAAATAGGTAACGGGGTTTGATCTGGAGGATAATCCTATAGGATTTTGATCTATATATTCGATTTCCTCTATTTTTTCAACATGTCCACAGATTTCATCAAACTGGCCAGGCTTTTGTTTGAAAATTCCTTTTTCTTTAAGCAAAGCAGGGTATAATATTTTTTTTACTAAAGTTGTTTTTCCACTTCCAGAAACGCCTGTCACTGCTGTTAAGTTGTTTAGTGGAAAGTCTACAGTTATATTCTTTAAATTATTTTCTCTAGCTCCTTTAAGTGTTATTTTTCCAGATGAATATCTTCTTTTCAAAGGAACCATAATAGACTCAATATTGTTTAAATATTTTGATGTTAGACTGTTTGAATTTAAGAGATCTTTAATTGATCCTTGAGCAACAATTTCCCCTCCATTTGAACCCGCCTCAGGACCAATATCAATTATTTGATCGGCAGACTTCATTATATCTTCATCGTGTTCTACCACAAGAACAGTATTACCAACATTTTTCAACTCAATTAATATTTTAATAAGCTTCTCAGTATCTTTTGGATGAAGTCCAATGCTGGGTTCATCAAGAACATATAATGAACTGACTAAAGAACTTCCTAGAGAATTGGCTAGGTTAATTCTTTGAGATTCTCCACCAGATAAAGTACTTGACCTTCTGTTGATTGTTAAATATCCAAGACCCACGTCACATATGAACGATAATCTATTGGATATTTCTTTTGAAATTCTTTCAGTAAGTTTTTTTTCATAATCGTTAAATTTCAATTTATTCATGAAAATTAATAATTCATTGATTGGCATTTCAACTAAATCAGTAATTGATTTCTTGTTTATTTTTACATACGAAGCTTCTTTTTTTAATCTATTTCCATTACATGTACTACATTTTGTTTTGCCTCGATATCTAGATAACATTACTCTATTTTGAATTTTATAGCTTTTAGATTCAAGTTTTTTAAAAAAATAATTTATTCCTTTAAAATGTGAGTTTCCTTCCCAAATAATATTTTTTTGATTTTTATCTAACTTAAAATAGGGCTTATGTATTGGGAAATTAAAAAGAGAAGAATGTTTAATTAAGTCATTTTTATATTTCTTTAATTTTTCACCTCTCCATGGGGCAACTGTATTTTCATAAACAGATAGTCCAGTGTTTGGGATTACAAGCTCAGGATCTATTCCGATAATATCCCCATATCCACCACAAACTGAGCAAGCACCTATTGGGTTATTAAAACTAAATAAATGTTCTGACGGTTCCATGAATCTCATTCCGTCTTTTTCAAATTTATTATTAAAATGGTATTTTTTTTTAGTGCTTATGTTTTGAATAATTAACTCACCTTTTCCCTCATAAAATGCTAATTCAATAGATTCAGAAACTCTATTTATAAAGTCTTGATTTTGCTTGAAAATTAACCTATCAATAACTAAATTAAATTTTCTAGAACTTAACTTATTTAATTCATCTATTCTTTTAATTTCATCTTTGATTTGTAATCTAGCAAAACCCTGTTTTTTGAGCATATTAAGAATTTCTTCTCCTTTATTCTCACGACTCAATTCCTTTGGGGATAATATTAAAAATTTATCCTCGTTTTTAAATTTTTGTATGATATTTATTACAGATTTAGTATTGTCTTTTTTTACTTCTTGATTGGATTTAGGTGAAAATGTTCGTCCAATTCTTGCATACAATAATTTAAGATAATCATAAACTTCTGAAGCTGTACCTACTGTTGATCTGGGATTTGAATTATTTACTTTTTGTTCAATTGCGATTGCAGGGGATATCCCAATAATTTTATCAACTTTTGGTTTATTTAATTTTCCTAAAAATTGACGAGCATATGAAGATAAACTTTCAATATATCTTCTTTGTCCTTCTGCATATAGCGTGTCAAATGCTAAGCTAGATTTGCCAGAACCAGACAATCCTGTTAATACAACTAGTTTGTTTTTGGGAATATCTAAGTTTATATTTTTCAGATTGTGCATCTTGGCACCTCTAATTTTTATAAATTTTGAGTCTAGTTTAATATTTTTCAAATCCTTTAAAAAATCAATCTATAAATATAAGTTTTAAATGATTTTTTAAGCTAGTAATTGTTAAACAATTTTATTATTAAAATGATTTTACTAAATTTGAAAATAATCTTAAACGAAAGCCTATACCTGAAACCTACTTTTTTATATTGAAATAAATAAAAATTTAATTTTAATTTAATCATCAGGTTATGGTAAATTTTGTTGAGGATTCTATACTACTAGACAGATATAGATTAGGGAACAATACTTCCTTTCAGACTCTTTTTTTAAGGCATAAAAAAAGAATTTTTAATTATATAAACTCCAAGGTTTCAGATGTAGATGTATCAAACGACAT
>QOPV01000038.1 GCA_003331265.1 Cryomorphaceae bacterium
CAAGTCTCTTGTTTTTCCTTAATATTCCTACAAATTCTTCATTCTTGATTGAGTTGTTTTTAAACACTATTTCTATATTATACCAACGAGAAAATACTTTCATGACTTCTTCAAGTGTTTTGCTTTCGAAACTGAACACCCCATCTTTCCATGATACTTCGTTATAAACATCAACTGCTTTAATAGCAGAAGTATTATTGTTGATATCTAAATCTAATTGTTGATTTGGTTTTAAATCTAGGTTTTTATTATCTATGCTTACACTTATTTTTCCTTCTATTAATGTTGTGTAAACATTACTTTCCCCTTTGTAAGCTTTAATATTAAATTCTGTGCCTAATACTTCTATTTCCTGGAATTGATTAAAAACTTTAAATTTTGTTCCTTTATGTTTTGAACTAGGTGACACATCAAAATAGGCCTCACCATAAGCTAATTCTACTTCCCTTGACTGACCTTTAATAAAACTAACCGGATATTTTAACTGAGATTCTGAATTTAACCAAACTTTAGTGCCGTCAGATAGTTCTACAACAAACTGCCCCCCTCTTGGAACCGTCAATTGATTATATACTAATTCAACTATTTGTTTAGCCTTATTTTGATAAACTAATTCCTTTCCATTACTTGAAGCATTTGGAGTCTGAATACTATTGCCTTTTTCCAAGGCTATTTGGGTACCGTTTTCTAAAGTAAGAACAGCTTTATCTTTTCCATATTCAATAGTGTTTGCATTAAAAATTTTAGGGGAAACAACATCTTTAGCAGTTGTATTAAATAAATTATCCCCAAAGAAATAAGTTGTAGTTAAAATTAACGCAAGAGTGGCAGCTACTGCATAATTATATATATAATTTGACTTGGCCTTTCTGCGATTTATTTGTTGAAGTATATTTTTCTTTGCAGTTTCAAGATCATAAGTTTTTAAAGCCGTATTGGCATAATAATTAGCTTTAAAATATTCATTAAATAAATGCTCGTTTTCAGGATTTCTAATCCATAACTCTAATTGTCTTAGTTCTTCTAAATTAGCTTCTTTTGCTAAAAACTTTACAATTATTTTTTTTGTTTTAACATTCATAAAATAACGTCTTTAATATAATAACGAAGTTGATACAGCCATACCACTACGCATTTTTTAATTTTTTTTTAAGTTTGTTTATAAATAAAGTCAGT
This sequence comes from Cryomorphaceae bacterium, assembly GCA_003331265.1. GTDB lineage: Bacteria > Bacteroidota > Bacteroidia > Flavobacteriales > Flavobacteriaceae > MAG-121220-bin8. The sequence goes on from QOPV01000038.1 coordinate 1,177, forward strand.
AATTGCAATGAAAAAACTCTTTAATAACCAAAAAGATTTTATTAGACAACTAAAAAAAGGGGATGATTTTGCCTACTCACATTTATTAGATCTTTATTATGAAGAATTATGTAATTATGCTACTAGTCTCGCCAGAGATAATTTTAAATCAGAAGATATTGTCCAAAATGTCATTGTTAGGATGTGGGATAAACGTGAAAAATTAAATGCCGATATTTCAATTAAAAACTATTTGTATAAATCTGTTTACAATGAATTTATTGATCAGTACAGAAAAGATTTATCTGTCTCGATTTTGGAAAGAAAGTATATTGAAGGAATCGATTATTTTATTGAAAATGAAACTGAGAATAAAACCAAAAGATTAATAGAACTTGTGAGAAAGGAAATAAAGCAATTACCGAAAAAGTGTAAAGAAACTTTTTTATTAAGTAAAAAGAGTGGACTATCGTATAAAGAAATAGCTGATTTTCAGAACCTATCAGTAAATACTGTTGAAAATCAAATGGCTAAAGCTTTGTCAATTTTAAGAAAAAAACTTAAAGATAATATGACCTTGCTGTTGTTTCTTTTATTGGAAAACAAAACCAATGAAATCAAAAAATAACATATAGCTATGGTTGTCATAAAAAAAATTATTGCTAATATTTTTGGGTTTTTGTTTTAACTCATTAATAATTAAAAGTAGTAATTGCAACGACTCAGTTAACCAAAATTAAAAAAACCTTTAAATCAATTAATTAAAATGGTTTTACGTAGAGCCTGTAACATAACAAGACGGGATATAGGAAAAAAATTTAATGATTATTATATCATGAAAATCTTTTTAGGTATTTAAGTAACGCTTATTCACCTGTAAAGTCTAAAGTAGGTTGTAAACAAAAAAGCTCCCCATTTTCAGGAAAGCTCTTCATCGGTTTTCTACAAACCTCTTATAAACAATAAGTTTATAAGATACACAACGGTTGCAAATATAGGTTATAGTTAGTAAATAATAAAAAACAACTTGATTTAATTAAAAATTTCTAATTTGTATATGTAAAATCACAAATATGTTCCAGGCCAGATTAATTTTTTTCTCTATTGTTTTTATTCTTGTAAATACATCACTCAATGCTCAAAAAACTAGCTTCAAGGTAATGGCATGGAATATTTTACATGGTGGTAACGATATTGAAAATGGTCAAGAAAATGTTGCAAAAATAATAAAGGAAATTAATCCAGATGTGATTTTAATGGTAGAAACATATGGTTCTGGTCCATATATTGCAGATTATTTAGGATATAATTTTCATTTAATTGCCTCTGAAAAAACTTCTTTAAACGATCCTTCTGTTAACTTATCTATATATTCTAAATTTCCTTTTGGAAAAAGATTAGATACGAAATTTCCTTTTTATATGGGTGGGATTGAAATTCCTATAAATGGAGAAACAATTCGATTTTTTTCAAACTGGTTTCATTATTTACCATGGAACAATGAACCTGAAAAAATGGGAAAATCTGTAAAGGAATTATTGGAATGGGAGAAGACAGAATCTAGACATAAAATGATTGAAAAAGTACTGCCATATTTAAAAAAGTTTACTAGTGAAACTGACTCTGTTCCAATGATATTTGGAGGAGATATGAATTCACTATCACATTTAGATTGGACAAAAAAAACAAAAAAAATTCATAACAACTTAGTTGTACCATGGAACGCTACTAAGATTTTAGCTGATTTAGGCTTAATAGATTCCTACCGAAAAGAAAATCCTAATCCTTTGACTCACCCTGGCGTAACATGGGACAAAAAAGGAAGAAAAGACTCTCACAGAATTGATTATATCTTTTATAAAGGAAGATCAATAAAATCTGTAAAATCAGTCTCTTATAATGCTTTTTTTAATGAACCTATAAATATCAATGGAAAAGAAATCCTTTACCCATCTGATCACGGTATTGTTGTTACATCATTTAAATTGAGATAATTTATTGAACAATGAAAAGAAGAGATTTTATAATTAAAGCTTTAAAGGGAAGTGTTTTAGTCTCAGTTCCTTTATCCTTATCATCTTTTGATTTAAAAAAAAATAAATTAAAGATCGGAATAGTTGCTGATGTACATCAAGATATTATTCATGATGGAGTTTCAAGATTGAGTTTGTTTATAAGTGTAATGAAAAAAAGAAAACCTGATTTTATTATTCAATTAGGAGACTTTTCTCTTCCAAGAGAACAAAATCAACCCTTCATTGACAAATGGAATTCATTCAATGGGCCCAAATATCATGTTTTAGGAAATCATGATATGGGAGATTATGGATATAAAAAAGAAGAAACTATGAAATGGTGGAAAATGCAGAAAAGGTATTATTCGTTCGATTTAAATGGTTTTCATTTTATTGTGCTAGATGGTAATGATGAGAATCCTAAGCCGTGGAATGGGGGATACCACAGGTATATTGGAGCAAAACAAAAACTCTGGTTAAAAAATGATTTAAAAAAAACCTTAAAGCCTACGATATTATTTAGTCACCAAAGCCTTGAATCAAAGGGAGGAATTACTAATCGAAAAGAAATTAGAAATATTATAGAAAATTCTATAACTAAAAGTGGACATCCAAAGGTTGTTGCCTGTCTCAGTGGTCATCATCACACGGATTATTTAAAATCAATAAATAAAATCCCCTACATCCAAATAAATAGTATGTCATACAAATGGGTAGGTGATAAGTATAAATACAGCAGATTTTCAAAACAAATTGAAGAAGCTTTTCCTAATCTAAATAAAACATGTCCCTACAAGGAACCGTTATATACTGTGTTAACACTAGACCCAGAACAGGAAATGTTACATCTTGAAGGAAAAAAAACATCTTTTATTCCTCCAAATCCAATTGATTTAAAAATACCAAATGCTGAAAAAATGAGACCTATAATTTCAGAAAGAACTTTAAAAATTTAAAGTATTGAATAGAACAAATAAAACAAAAAATCCCCCAAATTGGAGGATTATTTTTGCGGTCTGGACGGGACTCGAACCCGCGACCCCCTGCGTGACAGGCAGGTATTCTAACCAACTGAACTACCAGACCTTAGTTTAACGTGTGCAAATATACACTCCATTTTTAATTTCGCAAATAAATAAGAGATGGGTTTAAATCTATAGTAACTCGTCTAAACTTTCTGTATAAATATTTTTTGGTGACACACCAACCTGTCTTTTCACCATTTCCCCTTTATCAAAAACTAGAACAGTTGGAATATTTCTAACTCCAAACTTAGCAGCAAACTCCTGGTTTGAATCTACATCTAGTTTACCAACAACTGCTTTACCTTCATAATCATTACTAACCTCTTCAATGATTGGACCTAACATTCTACACGGACCACACCATTCTGCCCAAAAATCAACCATAACAGGTTTTGTGGATTTTAATACAATTTCTTCGAAGTTTGCATCTGTAATTTCTAAAGCCATAATTTTATATTTATTTATTTAATGGTAAACAAAAATACCTAATTATTATTTAAAATTAACTTAATTATTTACTTGATTTAACTAAATTTTATTCCCAAAAATACTTTTTAAATCCAAAGTATCACTCATCTTTTTTTGTAGAATAATTAAATCCTCATACAAGTTTTTAACTTTTGACTTATAATCTTTTAATTCAGCAAGGTTATTTGTTTCAAATGGGTCATCATTTAAATTATATAACTCCACTCTTTTGTTTTTTGGAAATAACATTAATTTATAACCATCTTTTCTAATCATTCTTTGAAAATCTACATAATTTGACTGACAACACCCAAAGGTTCCATAAATTCCATCATGAATTTTTTTGTTTTCACCATCAACAATAAGTTTATAAAAACTTTTAAAATCAACTTCTTTAGGAACTGAAATTTGGGCTAAGTCCAAAGTGGTAGGAACAATATCTTGAAGATAGACATCCTCATTAAACCTAATGCCTTTTTTTATTTTTGGACCAGAAATAATCATAGGAACTCTTATACTATGATCGTACAAACTCTGTTTCCCAATTAATCCATGTTGACCAACTGCTAATCCGTGATCTGATGTAAAAATAATGTAAGTATTGTCTAACATATCCTCATTTTCTAAATGAGATATTATTTTACCTACCTGCTCGTCTAAGTGAGTAATTATCGCATAATATTCTTGAATATGTTTTTTAACTGCATATTCAGATCTTGGATATGGTGCCAAAGCCTCATCTCTAAGACCAGGTCCATTTCCTATATCTTCCCAAAAGGGGTGCTGTTTAGAATAATTTGGAGGAAGAGAGATTTTGTCAATAGGATACATATCTAGAAACCTTTTTGGGGCTTGTCTTGGATCGTGAGGAGCATTAAATGCTAAGTACATGAAATAAGGGTTTTCAAACTTTTTAGAGTCTTCGATGAAATCAATAGCATCATCAGCTACAACCTCACTCCAATGTTTTCCACCTTTCCAAAAACCTCCAAATATTGAATCAGAAGGATTCCATGAATTGTCATTTTCATCTACTGGTCTTCCATAGCCCGGTGGCATAAAGTCAGCCAAATCTCTTAAATCCCCTGAATCTTTCTTCCAAACATTAAATTGCTTGCCAAATTCAACTCTGTTATCGTCTGGCATTCCAGGCCTTTCATTGGCAACAACATCAAAAAGTTTTTCAACAGGTAGATCGACATGCCATTTTCCAGACATATACGTTCTATACCCATTATCTTTAAACAATATGGGCCAGGTTTTTGAAATCACATCTGTTTGATCTTCGATTGGTCTTGACACTTCTTCTTTGGCCTTCCACACCGATTTTCCCGAAATTATCATAGCTCGTGATGCTACACAAATAGCTCCGTGCCATGCTCCCATATTATAGGCATGAGACAATACTGCTCCTCTTTTTGCTAACTTATCTATGTTTGGAGTTATAACCTGATTATTTCCAATTACCCCAACCGTATCAAATCTTTGATCATCTGTATATACAAATATAAAATTTGGATTTATTTCCTTTTCATTACATGAAAACAAGATTAAGGAAAATGATATTAATACAATAAAAAATCTCATAATTATTAATTTTAATTTAACTTAAAGTGTATATTTTTTTTCTCTATTGAGTTAATCAAATCTTCATTGATAGATATTTTGTGGTTTTCACTTGGCATAGTCAATTTTATTTTTTCGCTGTTTTCGAAAAAAGAAATTTCAAGTCTTTTTTTACCTTTATTTTTTTTAAAAATTTTTTTTAATTCCTCTATTGTGTTATCGTCAAGGGTGTTAATATCTAGTTGTAATGTTAATTTTTCTGCATTCTTTGATAATGTATCCTGTAATTGTTGGAATGACAAGAAATTAATTCTAGGATCACCAGTTTTTCCAGTATCTCTATCTCTCCAACCTTCCTTTACAAGAATTCTCATATGAACAAAATTATTTTCAAATAAAAAATGTTTGAATTTTAAATATTCTTCTCCAAAAATTCTAAAATCATAAGAATCTTTATAATCTTCTAAAGTAAATCTAGCCCACCCTTTACCATTTTTAGAAATTCGATGTTCAACCTCTCCAACAATTCCGCCTAATCTTAATTCTTTATTAATTAACTGATCTAAACTTTTTAAAACTTCTAATGAAGCATTACAAAAATGCTCCATTGGTAACCTAAAATCGTCCAACGGATGGCCTGAAATATAAATTCCAACAACATCTTTTTCTAATTTTAGTTGATTTAAAGTAGTCCAATGTGTACAATCAGGTATTAGAGGTTCGTTTAATTGAACTTCTAAAGAATTTTCAAACAAACTTACCTGAGCGGAGTTTTTATTTTCTTGAAATTTTGATCCAAACCTCAAAGCTTTTTCAATGAAAGTAATTCCATCACCATTATCATGTAAATATTGAGCTCTATGAACTCCTTTAAAAGAATCGAAACCACCAGCATAAACTAAGCTGTCAAATGCTTTTTTGTTGGCAGCTCTCAAATCAATATTTTTAGTTAAATCAAAAATTGATTTATATTTTTTCTGTTGTCTTCCTTCAATTATCGAACTTACTGCGCCTGATCCAACTCCCTTAACGGCACCCATTCCAAAACGAATTTCATTATTGTCATTTACTGTAAACTTATAATATGACTCATTAACATCAGGCCCTAAAACACTAATAGACATTCTTTTACATTCTTCCATAAAAAAACTGACTTGTTTTATATCATTCATGTTATTTGATAAAACTGCTGCCATATATTCTGCCGGATAGTGTGATTTTAAATAAGCTGTTTGATAAGCTATTAGAGCATAGCATGTTGAATGAGATTTGTTAAATGCATAAGAAGCAAAAGCTTCCCAGTCTTTCCATATTTTTTCTAAAATTTCTCTTGGATGACCGTTTGATTCACCTCCATCTAAAAATTTAGGTTTTAGTTTGCTCAAAAGTTCAAATATCTTTTTACCCATTGCTTTTCTTAACAAATCCGCATCACCTTTTGAAAAATTAGCTAATTTCTGAGACAGCTTCATTACTTGTTCTTGATAAACAGTTATTCCATATGTTTCTTTTAAAAACTCTTCCATTATCGGGATGTCATATGAAATATCCTCCATGCCATTTTTTCGGTTTACAAAAGATGGGATGTATTCAAGAGGACCAGGTCTATATAAAGCATTCATTGCAATTAGGTCTTCAAATACTGTTGGTTTTAAATCTCTCAAATATTTTTGCATACCTACACTTTCATACTGAAAAATCCCTACAGTATTTCCTTTTTGAAACAATTCATAAGTTTTATTATCGTCAAGCGGAATAGAATCGATGTCTAAATCTAAATCATGCTTATACTTTATTAATTTTACTGTATCCTTAATTAATGTAAGTGTTTTTAAACCTAAGAAGTCCATTTTCAACAACCCTGCACTCTCAACTACCGCATTATCGTATTGAGTTACATAAAGATTAGAATCTTTAGCTGTGGCGATTGGAACAAAATTAGTTATGTCGTCAGGCGTTATAATAATCCCACAAGCATGCGTACCAACATTCCTAAGACTTCCCTCAAGAACTCTAGCTTGGTTTATGGTTTCAGCTTGTAAATCATCCCCTTTTGACAATGACTTAAGCTCCATAATGTTACTAAAATCTTCAGACCTTAAATCATCGCTTAACTTTTTTTCATCTTTCTCAAAAATGTCTTTTAATTTTAAATTGGGAATAAGTTTTGCAATCCTATCTGCATCGCCCAGAGATAAATCTAAAACTCTTGCCGTATCCCTTATTGAGGATTTAGCTGCCATTTTTCCGTAAGTTATGATTTGAGCAACTTGATTTGAACCGTATTTATCAATTACATATTCTATCACTTTATTCCTACCCTCATCATCAAAATCAATATCAATATCCGGCATACTTACTCTGTCGGGATTTAAAAATCTTTCAAAAAGTAAATCATATTTAATTGGATCTACTTTGGTTATACCCAAGCAGTATGCCACCACAGATCCTGCAGCAGATCCTCTCCCGGGACCAACTGAAACACCCATAGATTTTGCTGCTCTAATTAAGTCTTGAACAATTAAAAAATATCCGGGGTATCCTGAACTCTTTATTACATTTAGCTCAAATAAAATTCTTTCATTTAAATCATCTGAAACCTTATCGTAACAACTTTTTGCCCCTTGATATGTTAAATATTTTAAATAATCATTTTCAATATCCTTACTAGCGTTGTTTTTTTTACTAAAATTACTAGGAATATTAAATTTTGGTAATAGCACTTCTCTAGCTAAATCATATTCATCTATTTTATCTACTATATCCAAAATGTTTTCGATAGAATTTGGCATGTCCTTAAATAATAACTTCATTTCGTTAGGGGACTTGAAATAATATTCTTGATTCGGCAATCCATACCTAAAACCTCGTCCTCTACCAATTGGAGTTGATTGTTTTTCTCCGTCTTTTACGCACAATAAAATGTCATGAGCATTAGCATCTTCTTTGTTTATATATAAACTATTATTTGTTGGTACTATTTGAACATCATATTTGTGAGCAAACTTTTTTAAAATTTCATTTGCTCTATCTTCATCTTCTTGGCCATGCCTCATCATTTCTAAATAAAAATCTTCATTAAAAATTGATTTCCACCAAACAAGAGCATCCTCAGCTTGAGTTTCACCTACATTTAAAATTTTACCGGCGATTTCTCCATACATATTACCTGAAAGAACAATTAGATCCTCCTTATATTTCTCTACAATTTTTTTGTCAATTCTTGGTACGTAATAAAATCCTTTGGTATATCCCAAAGAACACATCTTAGATAGATTTTGATAGCCATTTTTATTTTTGGCTAAAAAAACAATTTGATATCCATCATCTCGGTGACTTTTATCTAAATGATCAACACATACATTTAATTCACAGCCTATAATTGGTTTGATTTTACTTTCATCTGAATCCTTAGAAATATTATTATTATAATTTTTTATGGCTTTTATAAAATGGAAACATCCCATCATATTGGCTCTGTCAGTAATTGCAATAGCAGGCATTTTAAACTCGGCTGCTTTATTAACCAAATTTATTATTCTAGATGTGGATTGTAATACAGAAAATTGTGAGCTGTTGTGAAGATGAACAAAAGGAGTTGCTTTTAATTGGTCTGGTATTTCATCAATAATTTTATTTTCACTAGTATCCTTCTTAATTAAATTTTTCTTAATCTTTTCAGATTCTTTTTTAAGATTTAAATGCTTTAAACCCAATAATGGAATTGGTTTATCATCATCATTCTCAATATTTTCAATTAAATCAGGGTAACCTTTGAAAACGGATTGATTAAAAACTCCTTTTCTAACTAATTCAAAAAAAACTCGAGAGGTTGCTTCTACGTCTGCAGATGCGTTATGAGCTTCATTAAATTTTTCTTTAAATAATAATGAATAAATCTCAATCAAAGTTGGATACTTGTACTTACCTCCTCTTCCCCCGGGTAACATACATACATTGGCGGTCAATTCACTGCACGTATCTAGTACATCTTTTTTTGTTAAATCTATTGAATGGCCTAATCTAAATAATTCAGCCCCTACAATATTAATATCGAACTTAACATTATGACCTACTAAAAAGCCTGATTTATTGTAGTCTTGAACAAATAATTCTAAAACTTCTTTTATGTTTTTACCTATTTGTGATGCTAAATCAGTTGAGATACCATGTATTTTCTCAGCTTCAAAAGGAATGGTAAAATTATCTGGTTTGATTAAATAGCTATGGTTTGAAATTAAGTCTCCTTTAATATCATGTAATTGCCATGCTAGTTGAATACACCTGGGCCAATTATCACTATCACTTACAGGAGCATTCCATTTTTTGGGCAACCCTGTTGTTTCTGTATCAAAAACTAAAAACATTAATGAAAATATTTAGAAAACTAAATTTAACTATCTTTTGACAAATAAACAGAAGAATTTCTTTAAGTTATTAACTCATTCATTTTTAAAAAAATTGATTTGTTAGTTTAGAAAAAAAAATTACATTTGCACCTCATTAATAACCAAGGTTTAGGACCTTATAAATTAATTTGATATGGCGGTAAAAATTAGACTTCAAAGACACGGTAAAAAAGGAAAACCATTTTACTGGATAGTAGCGGCGGACGCAAGAGCAAAGAGAGACGGACGTTACTTACAAAAATTAGGCACATATAATCCAAATGTAAACCCAGCTTCAATTAACCTTAATGTTGATGATGCTGTTAAATGGATTCAATTTGGTGCTCAACCAACAAATACAGCTAAAACTATATTATCTCATGAGGGTGTTCTTCTAAAAAACCACTTATTAAATGGTGTGAAAAAAGGGGCATTTAGTGAAGAAGTAGCAGAAGAAAAATTCCAAGCATGGCTTTCTGAAAAACAATCTAGTGTAGATGGTAAAAAAGCTAAATTGGATAAAGATGCTGCTAACAAAAGAGATAAAGCTCTCCAATTAGAAAAGGAAGCTAGCGATAAAAGAAAAGCTAAGGCTGAAGAGGCTTTAAAAGAAGAAGTTGCAACTGAAGAAGCACCTGCAGCTGAAGAAGCACCTGCAACTGAAGAAGCGCCTGCAGCTGAAGAAGCACCTGCAACTGAA
>QOPV01000039.1 GCA_003331265.1 Cryomorphaceae bacterium
ATACTGATTACAGTCTTATTGTAGAATTTTAGTACTGGTCCAGTCATTGTAATTTCCATAACTGCGTCCTGCTCTTTATTATTTAATAATTTGTTTGAGAGAGTGGATGAAAATTGGTCCATTGATCCAGAAATAGGAACTCCGTAATTTTCGTACCCAAACCTTCCTTTATCTTGAATAGATGAATATAGACCAGTTTCAATTACTTCAATCATTTAAAAGAGTTTTTTTTAATTTATAAATATTTGATTCCAATTGAATACTAATTAATTTAAATTCTTTTTTAGAAATAGAAATAAATTTGACTTTATCTCCAGCTTTGATAAAACATGGGGGGGTTTTATTTATATCGAATAAATTAATTGGTGTTTTCCCTATAATATTCCAACCACCTGGACTATTGTTTGGATAAATACCGGTTTGTGAGCCTCCAATTCCAACAGAACCTTTTTCAATATTTAATAAAGGCTTATCTTTTCTTGGGTAGTGAATTCTTTTATCCATTTCACCTAAGTATAAAAAACCAGGAAGAAAACCTATGTTAAATACTCTGTATTCTTTAGAAATATGTATTGAAATTATTTTTTCTATTTCTATTGATAAACTTTTTTTTAAAAAAATTAAATCTTTACCAAACTCAATGTCATAACAAACAGGAATTTCCCATCTGTTAAAATTCTTATTATTTATTTTTTTAATTTTTATATATATATTTTTTAGTTCTAAGACCTTACTACTTTTTTCAATTTTTTTAGGGTAAGTAACAAGCAATGAATTGTATGATGTCTTAATATAAATTTTTGAATCCCTGAATTTTTTATCAAGCTCAGATTTATACAATAAAATGTTTTTTAAAATTTGATCGTCAATTATTGTTGGCCACTCCACTAAAATAGATTTATCTCCAAAGCTTTTATATTTTAAATCAAATGTATTCCTATTCATATGATTTTTATACCCGTATTTTTTAATTTAAAATGTACATCTTTAATTAGTTCAATAGCATTTGGGCTATCACCATGAATACACAAAGTATCAAACTCAACCGAAATATTTTTTTTATCAATAGATGTTATAATTTTATTTATTTCTGAATCATTTATTATAGCGTTAGAATTTTCTCTTGAAACTAAAGTCAAATCTGAATTATAATTTCTATCAATAAACAACTCATTACACGTTTCAATACCTTGTTCTTTAGCCATTTTAGAAATTAATGTTGAGTATGGTACAAATAATTTAGTTTTAAACTTTTTTGCTAACTCAATTATAACTTCTGCAGAATCTTTATCAAACGCTGAAAGATTATAAAGTGCTCCGTGAGCTTTAATATGATTTAGAGTCATTTCCTCTTTGTTCAAAATATCTTGTAAAGATTCAACTTGATTTACAAGAGAATTTAATAATTCTTTTTTTTCAACTTTTAATATTTTTCTTCCAAAGTTCTTTCGATCTTCAAAAGAGGGATGAGCTCCAATATTAATTTTATTCTGTTTTGCTAATCTCACTGTTGATAGCATTGTTTTGTAATCTCCTGCATGACCACCACAAGCTATATTGCAGGATGAAATAAAAGGAAACAACTTATTTTCATTTCCTATTCCTTCCCCAACATCCGCATTTATATCTAATTTTAATTCTTTTATCATAAAATTTCGAAAACTTTAAGGATACTTTTTAAGCCTAAAAAAATTGTAATAATCAAAATCATAAGCCCTGTTAAATTTTGCCATTTAGAGTTTTTGAATTTTCCTAAAACAGATTTCTTATTGACTATCCATATTAATAATCCTGCAACAACAGGAAGAAGAATTCCATTGGCAACCTGAGCAAATTTTATAATTTCAATAGATTTAAATCCTAAGGAAGAAGATATTACTCCGATTATTAAAATAAACATCCATACTGTTCTAAATTTTACACTTTTCATTTTCATAGGCCAACCTAAACACCCAGTTGTTACATATGCTGCTGCAAGGGGAGCTGTAATAGCACTAGTTATCCCTGCTGAGAATAACCCAACGGCTAATATATATTTAGAACTATATCCATAGAGAGGCTCAATACCTTTTGCTAAATCGGCAGCATTATTAATGCTTTCAATTTCTAAAGATGCGCTTGAAATCACGATACACATGGAAACTATTCCACCTATTACAATTGCAATTATTGTATCATTTCTAGCAAATTTTAAATCACTAACCTTGTTCCACTTTTCCTTAACCAAAGAAGCATGAAGAAATAAATTATACGGAACAACTGTTGTGCCAATTAATCCAATTATAATTAATATACTTCCTTTTGGAAATTTGGGTATGAATAAGCCCTCTATTAATTTAAGAAAGTCTGGTTTAGTTATTACAGCCGTTATGACAAATGAAACACTCATTATTATTACTAAAAATATAAGTGACTTCTCCAAAACCTTGTAATTTCCAATAAATAATACAATAAAGGCAATCAGTCCTAAAAGAATACCATAAAAATTAATATTAAGCCCAAGAATATTGAGACTTTTCTCACCAAAAACAGATTCTAAACCAAGAACACCTCCACTAATATTACCAGCCTCGTAAGCAGCGTTTCCAATAACAATAGCCAATAAAATTAATGTTATTATTATGTTTTTTGTCAAAGGGTTTTTTATTTCATTTTTAATAACCTCAGAAAGACTTTTTTGAGAAACAATTCCTAGTCTTGCAGCCATTTCTTGGAGAACTATTGTTGCAATTATCGAAAGAACCAAAGTCCATAATAGAGAAAACCCGAAATCTAGCCCTGCAATACTACATAAAGTGACTGTTCCAGGTCCAATAAAAGCTGCAGCTATAAGTGGGCCAGGACCTATATTATTTATCCATTTTCTCATTTATATGCAATTTAATAACTTTAAGATATTATTATTTTATTTAAATGATTAAAAAATATATTTATCTACTATTTATTTTATTATTCTTTTCATGTGGAGAAGACGAAAATGATGGAGAGAAATATAAAGGACCACGTGAAATTGTGATGATTGATAAGGGAATATATAAAGTATCATATAATGAAATATATGAGCAACCAAATTGGATAGAATATACTGTGTCAAACCGACCTAAAAATGTTGATAGAGGAAATAAAGATTTTTATTTAGAGTCAGGGGTTCATACATCTAATGATGCTGATTATTATAAAAATGAATGGGATAAAGGACATTTAGCTCCAGCTGCTACTTTTAGTGATTCCGAAGAAAACTTAAATAAAACTTTTTCATTCATTAATTGTGCTATGCAAATTGATAATTTGAATAGGGGAGAGTGGGCTCAATTGGAGCAACAAGTCAGAGATTGGTCAGTTAATGGAAATATCAGTGTTAAAATTGATTTAGTATTTGATGCCAACCACGAGATTAGAAATTCTGGAGTACACATCCCAACAGGTTTTTGGAAAAATTTAACTTTTTCAAACGGAGATCAAACCTGTTACTATTTTCCAAATTCTTCAACAAATAAAAATTGGGATAAATATCAGGCTAATTGTAATTAAACAGAATTAATATTTGTTACTAGTCTTTTTAGTAATTTTGAGTTAATGAAAACAAAAAAAGATATAGTTAAAGATTGGATAACCAGATACACAGGAGTTGAATTAGATTCTTTTGGAGATTTTATTTTACTTACAAACTTTCAAAAATATGTAGATGAGTTTGCTAAACTTAATAAAGTTGATGTAAGGGGTAAAGATAAGAACATGCCTTCATCTACTTTTGAAAATATAACTATCATTAATTTTGGAATGGGTAGTCCAAACGCTGCAACTGTTATGGATTTATTATTCTCTATAAAACCAAAAGCAGTTCTTTTTTTAGGAAAGTGTGGTGGATTAAAGAAAAGAATAAATATTGGAGATTTTGTGCTTCCAATTGGAGCTATTAGGGGAGAGGGAACCTCTAATGATTACTTTCCGATAGAAGTGCCAGCCATGCCTTCTTTTTCTCTTCAAAGAGCTATTTCTTCAGCTTTAAAGTATCAAAAAGTTGATTACTGGACAGGAACTGTCTTTACAACTAACAGAAGAGTTTGGGAATTTGACAATAAATTCAAAAACTACTTAAAAAAAGTAAGAGCTTATTCAATAGATATGGAAACAGCTACTTTATTTACTGTAGGATTTCACAATAGGATACCAATTGGAGCTTTATTGTTAGTTACAGATCAACCAATGGTTCCTGATGGTGTAAAAACGCTAGCAAAAGATGATGTAAACTCCACTTTATTTGATAAAAAACATTTGTTAATAGGAATTGAATCCCTAAAACAAATTATTAATAATGAGGATACGGTTAGGCATCTAAAATTTTAGTTTTCAAATACCATTTTTTAAAAATAATTTAATTCTTTCTTTTCCATACTTCAGTTACTTCCCAACTATCACTTTGATCGTCGTTGTACTCCGTTTGTATGAGTGTAAAAAAATTATAATCACTTGTGTAAGTAAGCCTCCAAGCAGGTGCTATATCTAAACCTGTTTGTGTGTCTGCAACTTTCACTTCATTATTAGTAGCTTCGTACTTCCAAAACCCTTGATCTGTTTCAGATTTCATATCACTTCCATCCTCAAAACAAATATTTTCAATAAAATTGTAAGTACCATATTCAGAATCATCTCCATTAATCTTTAGTTCAGCTTCAGGAGCAGTTTCACAAGCTATTTCACCATCTCCGTAAGGACTGTCTCCGTTACTAAAAGTCAAGCTATCCAGTTCCCATTCTCCTATTAAAGGACAATCAGGCCAAGTTCCCCATTTAGGTTTTTTATCAGAATCACAAGCAGATCCAGTTACAAAATCAGTAGGTTCTGTAGATAAATTGGTGACACACCATTTTGAAAGATTTTGATTAAAATTAGTAGCTGCCTTAAACATTTTGTCCATATTGGTTACTTTGTTTGTATCCCACTTGGAAATATCTTTATTAAAACTAGTGGCTCCCTCAAACATACCCTCCATTGTAGTAACACTGCTTACATCCCAAGATGATATATTAGTATTGAAAGACGATTGATCTTTAAATAATTCTTTCATATCAGTCACAAGAGAAGTGACAGCTTTTGTAAGATCTTTTTCAGCACTTATCCAACTTTTAAGCATTGTATTGTCAACAACAGTGTAAGTAGTGCCATTTATAGTATGACTTGTTCCAGCACTAGTTCCCGGCTTAGCTTTTAATGTTATTCCATCATTATCGAGGACAATTGGTGCTAGATTTTTATAAACAGCTATTACGGCTGTTTTAGATTTTAATGTAACTTGTTTTGGATTATCTGTTCCACTTAATGCTCCGGCCCATTTTACAAATTCCCAACCTGAATTTGCCGAGGCTGTTAGTTCTACAACTGATCCATCAGTATATTCTGCAGCTCCAGATTTTATGACTGTTTTGGAAACAGACCCTAATCCATCATTTATAATAGTAAGTTGAAACTTTTTTTCCTCTTCAAATGTAGCCGTAACACTTTTGGACTTGTCTATTGTGATTTCTTGTGGATTAGTAACTCCTGTTAAAGCTCCTGACCATTCTTTAAATACCCATCCAGATTTTGGAGTTGCTGTAAGTTCTACTATTGTTCCATTAGTGTATTTTGTCACTCCTCCAACTTTAACTACTTTTTGACTCACCTCTCCTTGTCCAACTGTATTTACAGTTAAATCATATTTTGGTATTTCAGTAAAAGTTGCTGTGACAGTTTTAGCTTTATCAATTGTGACTTGTTGAGGGTTGGTGGTTCCTTTTAAAGCTCCAGACCATTCTTTGAACACCCATCCAGATTTAGGAGTTGCTGTAAGCTCAACAACTGTTCCTGTATTATACTTAGTAACTCCACCTTCTTTAATTACTTTTTGACCTACTGTACCTTCTCCAGTTATATTTACTGTCAGTCCAAATTGTTTCTTTACGAATTTACCAACGACAGTTTTATCACCATCAACAACTAATGTAGTTACAGAATCCCCTGTTGCTCCAGTCCAGCTTTCAAAAACGTATCCAACTGCTGGAGCTGCAATTAAATTAGCTGTACTTCCAGATTCATATTCTCTAGTCGAAGGAAAAACAACACCACCTATTTCAGGATCAGCTGATGTAGTTAGTAAATATTTTATAGTTTCTTCTTCGCAAGAAACTAGTATTAAAAATGCAGAAAGAAATAAGAAGATTTTTTTCATAATTACCTTATTAAGATATAAAGATATAAAACATGTAGATAACTAACTTGTTTTATTATAATTTAAAGCTCGATTTCATCAAGACTACCGTATGCATTAATGTAGTTGCTATTTTGCCCTTAGAATTATATAGTTCTCCTTTAATTGTAGCTATGTTTTTTCCCTTATTAATAATTTCTGCAGTTGCAAGTACTTCACCTTTAAACAGGGGTCTGTGGTGTAAACTATGCAAATTTGTAGAACTCGGGTATAGCGAACCATTTGACTCATAGATGATAAGTAAGCTAGTAATATCATCTAACATGGAGGTCATCATCCCACCCTGAACAGATCGGTTAGGGTTTAGTGTTTCCTCAGGAAACTCTCCCCTTAATTTTAAAAAGCCTTTTTTATATTCTAGAAATTTGAATTTAAATAATTTTCCAGATCCCCCCTCGTTTTTGTGAAAATCAATAAAGGGTTTTATGTCATGTTTCATTAATTTAATTGAACTTTATTTTTGTTTATTCTGCACTTGTTACTACAATAAATTACATTGCTCCAATCTCGCTCCCATTTTTTTCTCCAATTAAATGATTTATTACAAACTGGACATATTTTGTTTGGAAGGTGCGTTTTTTTCAAAAATATTTAATTAGACATTTCTGTATTATAAGCAGAAGGGTCAAAAGCGTTGTATACCTCAACTACTTTGTCATTTTCCCATTTAAACCAACAATACCCTCTAAGATTAAGCTCATTGTTTGTTTTTTTTGAAATAGCCGACCAAGTGTACCAGTAATTAGTAAATATTTTGCCATCATTATAATACATAGTAGCAACATCAAATTCACTATGTTTTATGTTATCAAAATAGTTATGCCCAGCGGAAAAACCTTCATTGACTTGATCAAAGGTCATTTGTGTGTCATTAACATGAAAAATAGCATCATCACTGAAAATTGATTTTACACTGCTAATATCGTTGTCTTGGTAAGCTTTTGTAAACTGAAGCATTGCATCAGATTTCACATCGTTTCCAACCATGTATCCAGACATAGGATCGCTTTTATCAGAATTATGTTTTTGACTATCATTATCACATGAAACCATAAGACTTGTTGCAAATAGGAATAAAATAATTTTTTTCATTTTTTTTAATTTAAATATTTTAGATTGTTTTTTTAAGTTTCACTAATATAGCATATTAATTAATTTTCCATGACAACAGATTATAATGAAATTTTAAAAAAAATTCATTTTTTAGATCCTGTTAAATATTCAAAAAATAGGAACTTTATTGATGGTTCGGTCAGTAAGCTTTCACCTTATATTTCAAGAGGAGTTATTTCTACAAAAATTATTTTTGATCATTTAATGAAAAAAAATTATAAATTTTTTAAAATTGAAAAGTTTATACAAGAACTATGTTGGAGGGACTATTGGCAACTAGTTTGGAAAGAAAAGAAAGATCTAATTAATTATGATTTAAAACACAAACAAATTGATGTAAGTAATTATCAAATTTCTAGTTCAATTGTTAATGCTGAAACCTCATTAGATGCTATAGATGACGCGATATTAAATTTATATAAGACAGGGTATATGCATAATCATTTGCGAATGTATGTTGCTTCATTATCATGTAATATTTCTAAAAGTCATTGGAACCATCCAGCCAAATGGTTGTATTACCACCTTTTAGATGCTGACTGGGGCAGTAATGCTTTAAGTTGGCAATGGGTATGTGGGTCAAATAGTAATAAAAAATATTACGCTAATCAGGATAACATAAATAAATATTGTTATTCAAATCAAAAAAAAACATTTTTAGACATAGATTATTCTGATTTTCAAAATCTTGGTATTCCTCCAGAACTAGAAAAAACAGTACAATTAGCTTTAAAAACAAAACTTCCTGAACATAAAAAACTGAAAATTAATAATTCGTATCCGACTTTATTATATAATTTTTATAACCTTGATCCTTTGTGGAGAAAAGATGAGCTTTCCAATAAAGTTTTGTTATTAGAGCCAGAAATATTTGAAAAACATCCAATTTCCCAAAACTCTGTTGATTTCATGATGCAACTTTCTAAAAACATAAAGGAAATACAAGTTTTCGTGGGTTCATTTAATGACTTAGTAGAAAATTATAATTTAAAAACAGTAGTTTTTAAAGAACATCCACTTAACTTTAATTACAAGGGAATTCAAGACGAAAGAGACTGGATGTTTGAAAATAAAAGTAATTTAAATTCTTTTTTTAGTTACTGGAAAAAATCGATAAAACATCTAAAATTATAAACAATACTATATAATTCAATACGATTAATTTTTCTCTTTTATTGTCCAATGGGAATGACCGAAAAAGAAACTATATTATTGTTTTGAATAGATAAATTAAAATCAAGTGGATTACAGCAAACCTCACAATCTTCTATAAAACTTTGGTTGTTAATTGAAGAATCGATTAGTTTTAATTGGTTTTCCCAACAATGAGGACAGTCAAAATAATATTCAATCATCTACTTATAAAAAATAAGTTCCCTAGCAATAAGTGACCACTTAACTTCTTTAAATTTATTCAAGAACCCCATCCCAAGAAGAGATGTGTTAGATGTTTCTAAAGTTCTAACTATAGCTACAACATTTTTGACGGTAAAGTCGCCAATTTTCAATTCTTTAATAATTATAGCGTTACTGATTAATGATAAACCACTAATACCAATTGATGAAATATTTACGTTTAAATCTACGTAATCTAAACCTTTTTCTTTAAGATCATTGAAAAGTCTGTAACCAAGTGAAAAGGTTTCAGATCCAGTATCAAAAATAAATCTAGCCGAATAATTTGGATTGTTTTTTGTAGGAATATTAAGATTAATAAACATTGTATTATCGCCTTCCTCAATTTCAAGAGGGACAGCAATGAATTCTTCTTTTCCAATAATATCATCTTTAATGTAGTAGTTACTTATATTCAACTTCTCATCAATAACTTCTCCATTTTGGTATGTAGAAGTTAATATCGAATTATCAGTATAAATATCTTTTTTAATTCCACTTTTTAATTTACCATTTTTATAATGAGTTCCGCTTGTTTCTGTTCCAGAATTATCTAAGCGACTATACTTTGTATTTATAATTTTACCTAATGCATAGACCTCAGTCAACAAATCATTATTTTTAAATTCTGTTTTTATTTGACCATCCATTAAGATGTCATTTAAAAATGTTCCTTTATAATTTTGTGTTTGATTTTCTGTTATAAATATTTTTCTTCCTTTTCCATTTAATTTCCCTCTTTTCCATTGTCCTTCAATAAGAACACTTCCATCCTCCAACGTGTAAGTACCATAACCATGAATATTTCCTTCAACATCGATACAGCCTACTAATTTTACATTACCATTTATAACTTCCTCTTTACATTTTTTATTATCTTCTTGGGCAATTATTAAGTTAAAAAAAGTTAATAGTAATATTGATAATATTGTTTTTTTCATATTTATTAGTTAAATATTATTTTTTATCAATTGAATATTTACCCGCCCCCATTAAAAATATAACAATAAAACCTGCTAAATATAGTAATGCTTTCTCTTTTCTAGAGAAAGGGTCATCAAAATGAACAATAAATCCTGCAACAATCATTGTAGCGATAGGAAAAATAGAGAAGAATTTAGTTTTATATCCAATTATAATAAAAATGGGTGCAATGAATTCAGCAAAAACTGCCAAAATTAAAGTTGGAATTTCTCCAATACCTATTGGATTACTAAAACTTGGATTTTCAGAAAATAATTTAATAAGTTTAGGATACCCGTGAGTCATCATGGACAGCGAAAATGAAATCCTAGCAATTAAAAGGGCAATATTTGAATACATAATTTATTTATATTAAAAATTATTTAAAAATAATATTTAAAAGTCAAATAATTGACTTTAAATCTGATTGTTAAATTAGATAGTTGTCTCAATTAACTTATTTAAATCAAATACTTCATTGATGTTTATTTCCTTCCTCTTTTGGTTTTAACTATAATAACACCATTACCTGCTCTTGAGCCGTAGATGGCAGCAGAAGCATCTTTTAGAACAGAAACTGATTTAATGTCATTTGGATCAATTTCATCTAAAGTTGTTTCGATCCCATCCACTATAACCAGTGGGGGAGAGCTATAGTTTCTTATAAAAATGTCTGAATATTGTCCTAATTCTGGATTTTCAACAACATGAAGACCAGAAACTTGTCCGCTAAGGTTATCAGAGGAGTTTTTGTTGGGAGTTTTATTTAATTTTTCCCCCTGTATTGTACTAATTGCAGTTGTTAAATTCTTTTTTTTCTCAGACCCATAACCAATTTCAATATCTTCATTTACGTTATTTACATTACTATCTTTAAAAACAGAGCAGGAATAAAATAAAAATAATGTTAAAAGAATAATTTTTTTCATATCTAAATATAATGATTATATAATTTGGTTAAAAATTCAAGTATCTATTATTGATAATATTAATATGATGAAGAGCATGTCCTATTATTATATACATTACAGCTCTGACAGATAAGTTTTTTGAACCAACTGTACCGGTTTTTTCAAGATCTTCGTCTGTAAATGATTTAAACATTAAATCATTAGAGGATCTTAAAAACTTCCATTCACTAATTAAATCAATAGGACTTATTAGATTAGCTTTTCCAGACTCAGCATATTTATCTTGGTCAAACTCGTTTAGTTTTTTAGTATCCTCTCGAACAATACAAAGAGCTCTGTATACAAGTATTCTTTCAGTATCAATAATATGTTGTAAAACTTGTTTTAATGTCCATTTGCCTTTTTCATATGAGTACGTCCATTTCTCTTCGGGAATCGTATCCCAATATTCGATAATTTTTTGATTATAATTATTTTTTATTTCATTGTAAGAGTCTCCTTTTACTAATGAAATATAACCTTCGAAATAAGGGTTGTATTCATTTTTATTGGGTCTGGACATATTAATTTTTTACGAGGAACGATTATGTTTCTTTATATATAAATTGAGGTATATTAAATAAATAATCATTAAAATCAAATCAAATTTCCCAAAATCTGGAATGTATAAGAACATTTCTAAAATTAAAATAACTAATAATAATAAAGTAATAAATAAAAAAAAAGAATTTGTGAATACTAGTTTTTTCATAACTACATCATTTAAAGAAAACTAATTTCATAGCTACTACTGCAGCAATAAAGACAAAGATTTTAAAAAAAATATCAACCCAATACCAAAATATTTTATCTTTTCTTTTCACACCACTAATATATTTAATCATGAAAAAATATAGCTTAAGACAGAAATAATGAAGATGAAACAAATAATTCCAATTATAATCTTTTTAGCTTGATCATCAGACATTGTTTCCTTGTCATAATCTTCTCCGTCGCTGCCACCGCCAATATTACCCCAATCCATTCCACTAATATAGTGAAAACGATATTTAAGAAATGTGATAAATTAAGATAACTTTAATTAGATATAGATATTTTGTATATTTAAATATGCATAGATTAATTAGTATTTTATTCCTTTCTTTATTGATTTCTTGCGGAGATAGCGATTCTGAGGATCAAAATTCTAATAATTCTGATACAAATAATGATTTTCCAAATTATGTTGATTCCAATAACTTAAGAATTTTTGCAAGAAAAGGCGTATCAACCACATTCTTAAATAATGTTGGTCTAGCTTACAATGAAATGTTTAAAGC
>QOPV01000004.1 GCA_003331265.1 Cryomorphaceae bacterium
TAGAATTAGTTCTAAATTTTCATAATCAATAGATCCATTTTTATCAACTTCTAAAAAAATAATTTTAGTTGAATATTTTTCTTCTAAGTATTTAACAACATTTAAAACTGCATGGTGTTCAAGTTTAGATGTAATTATAGTTTTAACATTTAAATCTCTAACAGCTGAAATTAAAACCATATTATCAGATTCTGTTCCGCCTGACGTAAAAAATATCTCACCTGGACTTATATTAAATTGTTCAGCTATTGACTTTCTTGCTTTCTCAACTATTGTTCTAGATGCTCTTCCAAAACTATGGGTTGAAGATGGATTTCCATAATTACCCTTCATTACGTCGCTGATTTTAGTTAAAACTGAAGAATCAATTTGAGTAGTGGCTGCATTATCAAAATATATTTTATTCATATCATTCAAAACCTTTTATAGAATCTATTATAATATTAATAGCTTGATTAATTTCGCTTTTTACTATAGTTAAAGGGGGAGCAAATCTAATAATATTCCCATGAGTTGGTTTAGCCAATAAACCATTCTCTTTTAGTTTTAAGCATATATTCCAAGCTGTATCACTTTCTTCACTATCATTAATAACTATCGCATTGAGCAATCCTTTTCCTCTAATTAATTTTATAGCATTACTATTTTTAATATAATCATTTATTTTTTTTCTAAAATGAATTCCCATTAATTCAGCATTTTGACATAAATCTTCATCCTTAACTACTTTTAGAGCAGCTATAGCTACTTTACAACCCAGTGGATTTCCTCCAAAAGTTGATCCATGTTCACCTGGTTTGATTGTTAACATAATTTCATCAGAGGACAATACAGCTGATACTGGGAACACTCCACCTGAAAGCGCCTTCCCTAATATCAAAATATCAGGCTTAAACCCATGGTGATCACAACATAAAAGTTTTCCTGTTCTTGCAATTCCGGTTTGAACCTCATCTGCAATAAATAATACATTAGATTTTTTACATAAATTAAAAGCGTCAATTAAATAATTTTCATCAGGTACAACAACACCAGCTTCTCCTTGAATTGGTTCAACCATAAAAGCAGCTATATGTGGGTCATTAAGAGCAATTTTTAAAGCATCAATATCGTTATATGGAATAATTTCATATCCTGGCATAAATGGTCCAAAATCTTTTGTACTTAAAGGATCATTAGAGGACGATATAGCAGCTAAAGTTCTTCCCCAAAAATTACCTTCAACAAAAATAATTTTGGCTTTATTTTTTGGAACTCCTTTATTTAAATAAGCCCATTTTCTAGCGAGTTTTATCGCAGTTTCTCCACCCTCAACACCTGTATTCATTGGCAAAAGTCTGTCATACCCAAAAAAATCGGTTACAAATTTTTCATATTCTCCCAAAACATCATTATAGAAAGCCCTGGAGGTAAGAGTCAATTTCGCGGCCTGATCCATTAAAGCATTAATTATTTTGGGGTGACAATGGCCTTGATTAACTGCTGAATAAGCAGATAAAAAATCAAAATATTTTTTGTCATCAACATCCCAAACATATACACCCTTCCCTTTTTTTAATACGACTGGAAGAGGATGGTAATTATGCGCGCCAAATTCTTCTTCTAATTGAATATATTTCTCAGAAAATGAATGACTCATTATTTATAATAATTTCTCTAAAATTATGATTATTGAGCAAACTAGGCAATTTTAAATAGATATTAAATTATTGTTATAATTTAGATTTTTAAATACATGAAATTATTTTGAAACATATAAAGAGTAAAAACAACGTTCAATTTAAAAATATTAAAAAACTGTTATCAAAACCTAAAAGCAGAAAAAATTCTAATGAATTTATTGTAGAAGGGTTGAGGGACATAAAAAAATGTTTTGAAGCTAAATATAATTTTATAGAACTATTTATTTGTTCAGAAATTTTGTCTCAAAAAGACTTAATTGATATAAATATTGCGTTAGGAAAAATTAAAAAAATTGATTTATCAAAAAATCTTTATGATCAATTATCATATAAACAAAAGGGAGAAGGAATACTTGCTTTAGTCAAGTCTAAAAAATTTGAATTAAAAAATTTAATTCTCCCCAAAGATCCATTAATTCTTGTTGCTGAGTCACCAGAAAAACCTGGAAATATTGGAGCCCTTTTAAGAACTGCAGATGCTGCTGGATTGGATGCAGTTATAATTGCTAATTCAAAAACTGAACTATATAATCCAAATATTATAAGGTCTAGTTTAGGGAGTATTTTTACATCACAATTAGCTACTGGGTCATCTGATCAAGTAATTAATTTTTTGTTAAAAAATAAAATTAAAATATATTCTACTTTTATTAAAGATAGTGTTGATTTTACATCTGTAAATTATAATGGTGGGTGTGCTATTGTAGTAGGAACGGAATCTTCAGCATTAACTAATAATTGGAAATTAAATTCTGCTGAGTCAATTAAAATTCCCATGAAAGGCAAAATGGATTCATTAAACTTATCTGTTACTGCTGCAATTGTTATATTTGAAGCTTTAAAACAAAGAAATGCTATTTAGTTCAGAATCCGTTTTCATATTGCTTATTGTTGTAATAATTTTAAATTTTTTGAAAGATGTATTTCTTGATTATTTAAACTCAAAGAACTTTGACAATAAAATCCCGAAAATAATTTCTGATGTTTACAATAGTGAAAAATATTTAAAATCTCAAGAATACAAGAAAAGTCAATATGAATTTTCAAAATATTCAAAAATTTATAGTCTGATTGTTGTTCTTTGTTTTTTTTATTTTGATGGGTTTTTAATTCTTGATACCTTTTGTAGAGAATTATTTGATAACTCCATTTTAATTAGTTTAACTTTTTTTGGAATAATCTTTTTTGGAAATGAATTATTGAGCCTGCCTTTTTCTATTTTTTTCACTTTTGTCATTGAAGAGAAGTTTGGATTTAATAAAACCACAATTAAAACCTACATTTCTGATAGACTAAAATCTTGGTTTTTGACAATATTATTTGGAGGGGGTATTCTCAGTTTTATTATTTTCCAGGAACAACTTATTGGTGAAAATTTTTGGATAGTTGCTTGGATGTTTGTCACAGGAATTACTATTCTTTTAAACGGATTTTATGCACAAATAATCGTCCCATTATTCAACACACAAAGCAAATTAGAAGATGGGGAACTAAGAACAGAAATAGAAAAATATTCAAAAAAAGTTGGATTTAACCTAAGTAATATATTTGTAATTGATGGGTCAAAAAGATCTTCTAAAGCAAACGCTTATTTTTCAGGCTTTGGAAAACAAAAAAGAGTAACATTATTTGACACTTTAATCGATAAATTGAATAAAAAGCAAATTGTTGCTGTAATTGCACACGAAATAGGGCACTACAAAAAAAATCATATTATTTTCAACTTATTTTTTTCAATAATACAGACTGGAATTATGCTTTACATACTTTCTCTTTTTATATATATGCCTGTTTTTTCTGAAGCCTTAGGAATTGATAATCATAGTTTTCATATTGGGCTAATTACTTTTTCTATTTTGTTTACTCCTATCTCTGAAATTAGCTCACTGATTTTTAATTTATTTTCTAGAAAATTTGAATATGAAGCTGATGAATTTGCTAAAAAAACTTATGATGGCAAATACTTAATTGAAGCTTTAAAGGTATTATCCAAAGATAGCTTAAGCAATTTAACACCTCATCCAAAGTATGTTTGGTGGCACTATTCTCACCCTACTCTTTTACAAAGGGTTGTTAGATTATAAATCGTATTAAAATCTTATTTTTTTTAAGTATTTTTAGTAGATGATCTTAACTGATGCAATAAAAGAAAATAGTTTAATTGCTAAAGAGTATAAAGAATTACTTAAAATTAGTTATCAGTCTTTAAACAATGAAGACAGAAAACTTATTAGACTAGCTTTTAATACAGCAGTTGATGCTCATAAAAATCAAAGAAGAAAATCTGGAGAGCCCTATGTTTTTCACCCAATTGCTGTAGCTAAAATTGTCGCTTCTAAAATAGGTTTAGACGCAACTTGCATTGCCTCTGCTTTACTACACGATGTAATTGAAGACACCGAATATAATGCATCCAAAATTCAGAAACTTTTTGGGAAAACAATAACAAAAATAGTTGTTGGATTAACAAAAATTTCTAAGCTAAAAAAAGAAACAGATGTTTCACTTCAAGCAGAAAATTTTAGAAAAATGCTTTTAACTCTAAATGATGATGTTAGAGTTATTTTAATAAAAATTGCGGATAGACTTCACAATATGCAAACACTAGACGTAATGCCAACTGAAAAACAAATAAAAATCGCTTCAGAGACCCTATATATATACGCTCCCATAGCACATAGAATTGGTTTATATGATGTAAAGTCTGAATTAGAGGATTTAGGTTTGAAATATACTGAACCAGAAATTTTTAATGAAATAAAAAACAAAATTGAAGAAAGTAAAGAAGAACAAGACAAGTACATTAAGAATTTCACCAGAAGAATAAATGAAAAATTAAAAAAAGAAGACCTGTCTTTTAAAATAAATGGAAGACCAAAATCTATATTTTCAATTAGAGATAAAATTCTTAAAAAAAATATTTCTTTTGAAGAAATTTATGACAAATTTGCTATTAGAATAATTTACAAATCAGAGCCTGAAATTGAAAAATTTATTGCTTGGAAAATATATTCAATAATTACTGACTACTTTACTCCTAACCCTCTACGACTTCGAGATTGGATTACATCTCCCCGATCAAATGGCTATGAAGCCCTTCACATAACAGTCGTTGGACCAGGATCAAAATGGGTAGAAGTTCAAATAAGATCCGAAAGGATGCATGAAATTGCTGAAAAAGGATATGCCGCACATTTTGTTTATAAACAGGGTAAAAATAATGAAAATGGGTTAGAAGAGTGGTTGAATAGATTACAAGAAGTTCTTGAAAATTCAGAAACAAGTGCCCTAGATTTTGTTGAAGACTTTAAATTAAATTTATACTCAACAGAAATTTTCGTATTTACACCAACTGGAGAATTAAAATCTTTACCTAAGGGATCTAGTGCCTTAGATTTTGCTTTTGCCATTCATACTGGTTTAGGATTAAAAACTAGAGGAATAAAAGTTAATGGTAAAATCGAACCATTGAGCCATGAGCTAAAAAGTGGTGATCAAATTGAAATAATTAAATCAGATAATACTAAGCCCTCTGCAAACTGGTTAGACTATGTCAAAACATCAAGAGCTAAATCAAAAATCAGATCAGCATTAAAGGAAGAGAAAAAATTACTAGCTGAAGATGGAAAAGAAATTTTAAGAAGAAAATTAAAGCAACTGAAAATTAATTTTGATGAAAAAAATATTAATAACCTTGCTAATTATTTTAATTTAAAAACCAGCTTAGATTTATTTTATCGAGTTGGAATTGGGAAAATAGATAATATTTCTTTGAAAAAATTTGCTGCTTCTAATAACAATCGGCTTATTAATTTTTTTAGAAAAAGAATTTCAAAAAAAGATTCTGAAATCAGCCATAATGAAAGTGAAGTAAAAAATAATTTTGATCAAATTGTTTTTGGAAACGAAGAGGAAAAATTAGATTATACAATAGCTCAATGTTGTAATCCTATTCCAGGTGATAATGTTTTTGGATTTTTAACAGTTCAGGAAGGAATTAAAATTCATAAAAAAACTTGTTCAAATGCAATTAGCTTACAGTCAAAATTTGCATATAGAATCATAAAGTCTAAATGGATAGATTCTACACAAGAAGATTTTAGTTCTGTCATAAAAATATCTGGAATTGATAATTTGGGAATTGTTAGTGAAATAACTAGAATAATTTCAAATAGCTTGAATATTAATATAAAAAAGATGAGTTTTGATACTGAAGAAAATACTTTTATTGGAACAATTACATTAAAAGTTAAAACAAAAAGTATTTTAGACAAACTAATAGGAAGATTAAAAAAAATTAATGGAATTGAAAAGGTTAATAGAGAATAGTGTTTTGACTAATATTTAACTTAATTTTACGTTATGGAAAAGAAAACAAATCAAGAAATTGTGAAAGATGTTTTCACTAATTTTCTAGACAATAAAGCTCACAGAAAAACCCCAGAAAGGTTTGCAATATTGCAAGAAATATATGACTCATCTGAACATTTCGATATTGAGTCACTTTACATTAAAATGAAGAACAAAAACTACAGAGTTAGTAGAGCAACATTATACAACACTATAGAACTTTTGTTGGAATGTAAATTAGTAAGAAAACATCAGTTTGGATCAAACCAAGCTCAATATGAAAAATCTTATTTTGATCATCAACATGATCACATAATATTAACTGATTCTGGGGAAGTAAAAGAATTTTGCGATCCAAGAATACAAACAATTAAAAAAAATATAGAAGAAATATTCGGTGTTGAAATTCACAACCACTCTCTTTATTTTTATGCAACATCTAAAAACAAAAAATAGCTATATATGAAGGTTGATTTATTATTAGGATTACAATGGGGTGACGAAGGAAAAGGTAAAATTGTAGATGTTTTAACAAAAAATTATGATATAATTGCTAGATTTCAAGGTGGACCCAACGCGGGACATACTCTAGAATTTGATGGAATTAAACATGTATTACATACAATTCCGTCTGGAATATTTCATAAAAATTCAATGAACTTAATTGGAAACGGAGTGGTAATAGACCCCGTTATTTTTCAAAAAGAAATAGAAAATTTGGAACCATTTAATATAGATTTCAGTTCAAAACTATGTATTTCCAGGAAAGCTCATCTTATACTACCCACACACAGACTTCTTGATGCTGCATCTGAACTTTCTAAAGGAAAATCTAAAATAGGCTCAACACTTAAAGGAATTGGACCAACTTACATGGATAAGACTGGAAGAAATGGTATTAGAGTTGGAGATATAGAACTTGAAGGATGGTCAGATAAGTATAGGAAATTAGCAAATAAACATGAGCTTTTAATAAAGAATCTTAATGTTGACCTTCAATATAAATTAACTGAATTAGAAAATGATTTTTTTAAGGCTATTGAAAAACTAAAAAAAATTCCATTTATTGATAGTGAAAACTTCATTTTTAATGAACTAGATGACAACAAATCTATACTCGCCGAGGGGGCTCAAGGATCATTACTTGATATAGACTTTGGGACTTACCCCTTTGTAACTTCATCAAATACTACAGCAGCTGGTGCTTGTACTGGATTAGGTATACCTCCAAATAAAATAAAAGAAGTTTTTGGGATTTTCAAAGCATATACGACAAGAGTTGGAAGTGGTCCATTTCCAACTGAACTATTTGATAATGATGGAGAACAAATGGCAAAAGTTGGAAATGAATTTGGAGCAACAACAGGAAGACCAAGACGATGTGGATGGCTTGATTTAGTAGCCCTAAAATATGCCGTAAAAGTTAATGGTGTTACCAGTTTAATGATGATGAAAGGAGATGTATTATCTGGCTTCAAAAAAATTAAAATCTGTACTGAATACGAACAAAACGGAAAGGCTATCAAACACTTCCCATATTCCGTTAGTGATAAACTTTTAAAACCTGTTTATACTGAGTTTAAAGGTTGGAAAGAAGATATAAGTAAGATTAATGATGAAAAATCTCTCCCAAAAACATTTCTTGATTACATTAAGTATTTAGAAAAGGAATTAAAAGTTCCGATTTCAATAATTTCTGTTGGACCTGATAGAACCCAAACAATAATACGCTAATAGAATTTTAAAAAAATTTGAAAATAAAAATTTCTATATTATTACTTTTAATTTTCAATTTAATTTTTTGTCAGGAAAAAAAAATTATTGAAATAATTGAAGCTGGTTCTTTTGACAGAAATGAAAAAATTAATCCTGGTGCCAATATCTTAAAAAAAAATGACTTAATAAGAGTTCATCTTTTACATGACGGAATGAATATCTATTCTGACTTAGCATTCTTTTATAAAAAAAATAATTCCTTTAAAGCTTCTGGGAATGTTGTTGTATTACAAGGGGATAGTATTAAATTGTTCAGCAACAACTTAGATTATGATGGAAATTTAAGAAAAATTGTCGCAAAAGGAAATGTGGATTTTTATAATAATCAAACAAAT
This sequence comes from Cryomorphaceae bacterium, assembly GCA_003331265.1. Lineage (GTDB taxonomy): Bacteria > Bacteroidota > Bacteroidia > Flavobacteriales > Flavobacteriaceae > MAG-121220-bin8. The sequence goes on from QOPV01000004.1 coordinate 8,144, forward strand.
TTAAAAACTGATATTTTATATCATGACAGAAATGCTAAAGAAATATTTTTTAATGATGGAGGGGTGGTAAAAGATAGTTTAACGACTATAGAAAGTATTGATGGTAAATTTTTTCTGGAAACTTCAAAATATACATTTAATAAAAATGTAGAAATTAAAAATCCTGATTATAATATACAATCTAATAAATTAGATTATTACACTAAATCTGAATACGCTTTTTTTTATGGACCAACAAAAATAAAAGGATCAGATTATGATATTTATTGTGAAAAAGGGTTTTACGATACTAAAAACAAAAAAGGGTATTTCACTAAAAAATCTAAAATAGATTATAATAATAGATTAATTGAGGGCGATAGCCTAACATTTGACGATAATTCAAAATTTGCATCAGCGACTAAAAATATTATTTTGACTGATACGCTAAATAAAACAATTATTAAAGGGAATTACGCTGAAATTTTTAAAGCAATAGATTCGGCTATGATTACCAAAAGATCTATAGCCATTAAAATGATTGAAAGAGATTCATTATTTATTAAAGCAGATACTTTATTTGCAATTGGTCCCTCCAAAAATAGAATAATAAAAGGACGTTATAATGTTAGAATATTTAAAGAAAATTTAAGCGGTAAATCTGATAAAATTATTATTGATCAAAATACAGGTTTAACAAAACTTTTAAGAAATGAACTAACAAATAAAGAAAAACAAGTACTAACAGCTAAAGAAATAGCTATTAAAAATCCTATTTTATGGAATGGAGATAGTCAAATGACTGGAGATGAAATTCATATAATAAGAAATCTCAAGACTAATGATTTAGATTCTTTAAAAATATTGAATAATGCTTTTGTAATAGAGAAAGATACTCTAGGAATTGAAAATTTCAATCAAATGAAAGGAATTAATTTGTTTGGAAAGTTCCAAGATAATGAGCTAAAAACAATCGAACTTGTTCAAAACACTGAAATGATTTATTATTTATATGACGATAATTCAAATGATTTGATTGGAATTGATAAAGCAATATGTAGTTCCATTCGAATGGAAATTGATGATAATATTATAAAAGAAATTACATTTACAACTAACCCTGAAGGAGAAGTTTTTCCTGAAGATGAAATGGAAATAAGTCTGAAAATATTAAATGGATTTAATTGGAGGATTAATGAAAAAATTACAAATAAAGAAGAACTATTTATAAAATAAATTTTTGAAAAAAAATTTTTTAAAATATCAAGCGCAAACTACAAACCATCCTATCGCATTAGAAATATCTTATGCAAAAGGGAGCTATATATTTGATGTTAATAAAAATAAATATTTGGATTTTGTTTCTGGCGTTTCAGCCTCAAATTTAGGACACAGAAATAAAGTAATAATCAGCGCTGTAAAAAAACAAATTGACAAATACATGCATGTGATGGTGTATGGAGAATTTATTCAAAAACCAACAGTAGATTTATGTGAATTACTTTCAAAAAACTTACCAAAATCACTATCTAATACTTATTTGACAAATTCTGGTACTGAAGCAATAGAAGCGGCTATGAAATTAGCTAAAAGAGCCACTGGGAGAACTAAAATAATTGGCGCAAATAACAGTTACCACGGAAGCACACAAGGAGCAATGAGTATAATGGGATTTGAAAAAAGAAAAAGAGCTTATAGACCATTACTTCCTAATATTGATTTCATTGAATTTAATAATTCAAAAGATATTGAAAAAATTGATTTTAATACAGCAGCTGTTGTTTTAGAAACTATCCAAGGAGGAGCAGGGTTTATAATACCAACAAATGATTATCTTAAAAAAGTAAGAGAAAAATGTAATAAAGTAAATGCCTTGTTAATTTTGGACGAGATTCAGCCAGGAATAGGACGAACCGGAAAGTTGTTTGCATTTGAGCATTATGATATTGTACCTGATATTTTAGTATATGGAAAAGGGTTAGGTGGAGGTTTTCCAATTGGAGCATTAAGTTCTAGTAGAGAAAAAATGGAATTATTTAGAGAAAAACCCATTCTTGGACATATAACAACTTTTGGTGGACATCCAGTTATAGCTTCTGCAGCATTGGCGAATCTAAAAGAAACTTTAGATTCTGGAATAATGAAGAAAATTAATGAAAAAGAAAAATTAATAAGAAAATTATTATGTCACAAATTAATAAATGAAATTAGAGGAAAAGGACTGATGTTAGCTTTAATAATGAAAAATAAAAAAACAGCAAATCAATTGGTAATTAAATGCATAAAAAAAGGTTTAATTTTGTTTTGGTTATTATTTGAAGATAAGGCAGTACGAATAACACCACCTTTGACAATTAGTAATAAAGAAATTAAATTAGGTTGCAAAATCATAATTAATACACTAAATACATTAGATAAAAGTGTTAATTAGTTTGTTAAAAAGATAATTTAATTATATTAATGTAATTGAACTCACTCACTACTTTTGTATTAACATTAATCAATTGTTTAAGTGGAAGAAGAGTTTGGTAATTTTCAAAATCATTCAATTTCAAAATTTGAATCTATGCTTAAAACAAATTCATTTTTGTTTTTTGATTCAAATGAATATGAGGAAATAATAGTGTATTATATTGAAATTGGAAATATTTTTTTAGCTAAAAAGGCAATTTCTTTAGCTTCAAAACAATATCCGGACTCTACTATTCTTTCACTTTTGCATATTGAGGTTTTGTTACTAAATAATGAAGTGGTTAAGGCAGAACAAATAGCTTTAAAAATTTATGAAATTGACCCATTAAATCCTGAAATACTAATTCAGAAAGCTAAAATTTATTCAAAAAAAAAGAATCATATTAAAGCAATAGAACTTTTAGAAGAGATTAAAGAAAATTCTGATTTATATTATGATGCTTTATCATTGATTGGTAAAGAATATCTATTTATTGATGATTTTGAAAATGCGAAAAATATTTTTATGAAGTGTTTAAAACAAGATGATTTTGATTATTCTGTTCTTAACAATATTCTATACTGTTTTGACTCAATTGGAGATTCAAAAAGTACGATAAAATATTTAAATAGTTTTTTAGAAACTAATCCGTACAGTGAAATAGCATGGCATCAATTAGGGAAAGAATATGTCAAAGACAAAAGGTATGAAGAAGCACTAAGCGCATTTGATTTTGCAATAATATCAGATGACTCATTTGTGGGCGCATATATTGAAATGGCTAAAATACTTGAAAAATTAAATAGGATTAATGAAGCAATAGAAAAATATGAAATTTCCATTGGGATAAATCAACCTACTACATTTGCTTTATACAGGATAGGAAGATGTCACTACAAGTTAGGAAATAATGATTTAGCACTGTCTTATTTTATTCAAACTATTGAAGAAGATCCGATTCACGATAAAGCGTGGATGTCAATAGCTATAATTTATTATAATAAAAATGATTTTAATGAATCAAAAAACAACTTATTGAAAGCTTTAGAAATTGATTCTGATAAAATAAAATATTGGGAATTATATGCTAAAATTAATGTTAAAATAGATAATTTTGAAGAAGCTGAACTAGCTATAAAAGAAATCTTATCTCTTGGTAAATTAGATGTGAATACTCTAACCTTCTTAACTCAAACATTAATTAAAATTCCTAAAAACGAAAGCTTAATTAAGGGATTACTAAAATCAATAAACTTATTTCCAAAATCAGCTGAAAACGAAATCAACTATCTTTTATCGGCTATTTATTTTAAAATTCTTGATAATGAAAATGCTATATCTCATTTAAAAAAAGCATATTTCTATAATCCGGCTAAATACAATTATTTTAAAAAATTGTTTCCTGTAATTCCAAAACTACATGTTTTTAAAAACATGCTTACAATATAATTTTTACTTTTAATTAGCTTAATTTTATAAAAATGAAAAGACATGTGATATCACGTTTTTCAATATTTTTAAAAGGAATGGCAATGGGAATAGCAGATATAATACCTGGTGTTTCAGGTGGAACTATCGCTATAATTACAGGAGTTTATGAAGAGTTTTTAGCAACCTTAAATAATATTGATATAAAATTATTAAAACTTTTATTTAAGGGAAAAATTAAAAAAGTCTGGAAAAAATATAATTTGAACTTCCTATCGTATTTATTACTGGGAATAATATCAAGTATAATTATCCTAAGTCATTTTATAACATTTTTAATAACGCAATATCCTGTAATTCTATGGTCTTTTTTCTTTGGATTAATATTAGCTGGAATTGCAATTCTTTTTAGAGAAATTAAAAATTGGAATTTAAAAATTACTAAAATTCTGTTCTCATCACACTTATATTTTTTTGTATTTGGATTAGCAATAGCAATTTTGGTACAAACACTGAAGCCTGGAATTAATGAAACTAATACCATCTATTTGTTTTTTTGTGGAATGATTAGTATTACTGCTATGTTACTTCCAGGTGTTTCTGGAGCATATATATTGGTTTTACTTGGAGCCTATGAAACTTTACTAAACACATTAAAAGAAGTTTTCAAGTTTAACTCTGAATATTTTTTAAATTTCTTCTCCTTTATTATGGGAGCACTATTAAGCATAAAATTATTTTCTAAGTTATTAACTTGGGCTTATAAAAATCATAAAGACAATACCCTGCTATGTTTAATTGGATTTATGATTGGTTCATTACCAACCTTATGGCCATGGAAAACAGAACAGTTTTCAAACGAAACATTTCTTTCAAATTTATATGTCCCCAATGGATATTTTTTAAATATTGAATTTATAAAAGGTTTACTATTTATTATCATAGGAATAATATTTGTATTAATATTAGAATATATTTCTAAAAAAAATGCAACAAAGAAATAAAAAAGATTTATTAATTCTTTTTATTAAAAGTATTCTTATGGGTACTGCTAATAAGTTGCCTGGAATTTCGGGAGGATTAGTGGCTTTAATAACCGGTTTTTATGATGAAATGATACTTACATTCAAAAAAATAAATTTCAAAACATTTAAAATTCTTTTTTCAGGAAATTTTAAAAAATTGAATTCAGAGTACAATATTATTTTTTTAATAACTATACTTTTAGGAATAATTTTTAGTTACTTCACAACATCGAAAATTTTAGATTTTTTTTTTAAAATATCAGAACTAAATGTTTGGTCTTTTTTTTTCGGAATGATTATAGCTTCATTAATAATTCTTATAAGAGATAATAAAATAAATACGTTCAAGAAAACTGTTTTTTTAATTATCGGATTATTTATAGGGCTAATTTTAAGTTTCTCCGAACCTAGCTCTGAAAATCAAAATATAATATTTATTTTCTTTTGCGGAATGATAAGTATTTGTGGAATGATAATTCCTGGTATTTCAGGTTCATTTTTACTAATATTATTAGGGAATTATAAACTTCTTTTGGTAGATTCGGTTGATGCTCTAATTAATTCAATTTATATAATATTTAGATTAGATATTATTAATGAAATCGACTTTCAATTAATAAAAATTTTAATAGTTTTCTCTTTTGGTTCTGTTGTTGGCTTAATAGTATTTTCAAATATATTAGGGTATTTAATAAAAAAACATAGAAGCCTTACTAATCAATTAATAATAGGATTCATTTCAGGATCTCTGTTTATAATATGGCCATGGAATAAAGTGGTTTTAGAAAGCTCAGATGGTTTTAAAAAATTGAGTAATTTAGATACAGAAAGTAATTATTTAAGATATTTACCTGATATTAATGAAACTTCAAATATTATTGCTTTAGCTTGCATAGTAGCTGGTTTTATGATTGTTTTATATATTGAAAATTATGCCTCTAGAAAAAAAAATATACGGCCTGATAGGTAAGAATATTAGCTATTCTTTTTCAAAAAAATATTTTAGTAAAAAATTTATAAAATTAGAATTAAAAAATTGTACGTACGAAAATTTTGATTTATTAAAAATAAATGAGTTTAAAACCCTAATAAAAAGAAACATATTAAGTGGATTAAATGTTACAATCCCATATAAAGAAACTATCATTCCTTTATTGGACTCTTTAGATATTGAGGCTGAAAAAATAGGAGCAGTAAATACAATCAAAATTGATTCAAATAACAGATTAAGGGGATTTAACACTGATTACTTAGGTTTTTTAGAGTCAATAAAAAAACATATAAAAAAGAAACATAAAAAAGCAATTATACTAGGAAGTGGAGGCGCATCAAAGGCAATTGTGCATGCATTAGAAAAAATTAATATTTCGAGTTCTATTGTGTCAAGAAATAACAAAAAAGGTGATTTGAAATACCAAGATTTGGATTCTGAAATTGTCGAAAGCAATCATATTATTATAAATTGTACACCATTAGGGACTTTTCCTAACGTGAACGAGTGCCCAGATATTCCCTATAAAAATATAAGTGAAAGACATATTTGTTTTGATTTAATTTATAATCCTAATGAAACTAAGTTTTTAAGAAATTGTAAAAAAAGAAAAGCAACAGTAATAAATGGAATGAAAATGTTAGAAATTCAAGCAGAAGAAAGTTGGAAAATTTGGAACTTATAAGGAATTTAAAAGAAAAAAATTGAGAATAAATAAAAATAAAAAAATTGATGTAAATAAGAACTTAAATGAAAAAAAAGTTCTCATTGAAAAATTAAAAAGCCTAGTAAATCTTGATAATAAGATGAGTGAAAAATATTTAGAATTTAAAGAAATTCAAGAAACATGGTTTAAGATAGGACCGGTTCCTAGACAGGATAACGTAATGATTTGGAATAATTTTCAACATCATATAAAAAACTTTTACGACTACCTTCATTTAAATAGAAAATTTAAAGAAATAGATTTAAAATATAATTTAGATCAGAAAGAGAAAATAATTCAACAGGCTGAAGAATTGGTTAAAAACGATGATAAACAAAAGTCATATAAATACTTTGAGAGATTAAATAAAAAATGGAAACATGAAATTGGGCCAACAAAAAAAGAAACAGAAAAGGAATTAAATAAAAAATTTAATGAAATTGGGTTAGAAATCCATAAAAACAAAAAAGAATTTGACAAAAACAAAGACTCTATATTGATAGAAAATTTGTTGAAAAAAGAGTCGCTTTTAAATGAAATTAGTGTTTTAATTGAAAAAAAATCTACAAATACCAAAGAATGGCAACAGAAAATAAAGAAATTTGAAAATATTAAAAAAATATTAGAAAAAACAGGTCCCGTTCCCTCAAATAAAAAAAATAATTATTGGAAGAATTATAAGGAAATTATAAAACGCTACTATTTATCAAAAAATATTTTTTTTAAAAATCTTAAAAAAATATACAGAGAAAACATAATTAGACAAGAGGAGTTAATTAGTAAAGTAGAAAGGTTAAAAAAAGATGAAAATTTAGATAAAAACAAAAAAGAAATTATTGTTATTCAAAAAGATTGGAAAAAAATAAATCCAGTTCCTTATAAAATAAATGAAAAAAACTGGAAAAAATTCAAATTATTATGTAGCAATTTCTTTGACAAGATAGATGAAGAAAAAGCAAATAAAATCATTGAAATCAAAAACAATGAAGAAAAACAAAATAACTTTTTAAAAGATATTGAACTTAATTTATCAAAAATTAATGTTGATGAAATATTTATGAAATGGAATGAGTTAGGTTCAAAAAATAAAGATATTAATCATCGATTTGAAAAAATTATTACTAAAATACTTCAAGACTCTGGCTTAAGTTCAGAAGATTCTAAAATAAAATTATTTGAGTTTAAAACTCAAGTAATGGATGATAGTGAAAAAAACAAAAAAATAATTAATTTAAATAAAGAATTAGAAGTGTTAAATAAAGAGGTTTCAACCCTAGAAAATAATCTTTCTTTCTTTAATGAAAAATCAAAAGAAAATAAACTATTAAATAAGTTTCATAAAGACATTAAAAAAAATAAAAAAATTATTGAAAATATTATTTTTCAAATAAAACTTTTAAAAAATTAAATTTGTTTTTTAACTGCTTTCCAGTACTGATATAGTTCATTTTTAGATAAATTTTCAAAAGATTTATTTTCCTCACTCATTTTTTTTTCCATTTGCATAAATCTTTTTATAAACTTTTTATTGGCTTTTTCAAGTGAGCTATCTGGGTTTATTCCTATATGTTTTCCATAATTAATTAATGAAAATAAAACATCTCCAAATTCATCATTAATTTTCTCAAAATTTCCAGAAATAATTTCATCATTTAATTCATTTAATTCTTCATTTACTTTTTCTTTAGCTTCCTTTTCACTTGACCATTTAAACCCAACATTTGAAGCTTTTTGTAAAACTCTCATAGATTTTAAAATTGATGGAAGTGTTTTAGGAACTCCTCCTAAAATACTTTTTTTACCATCTTTAAGTTTCAATTTTTCCCAATTCATCTTAACCTGATCATCCGATAAATCTAAGTTATCTTCATAAACATGTGGGTGTCTGTATACTAATTTTTCAGAAATAGCATTAGCAACATCAGAAATATCAAATTTATTTGATTCACTTGCTATTTTTGAATAAAAAACAATATGTAATAACAAATCTCCTAATTCACTTTTAATTTCTTCAATATTATTTTCTGAAATAGCATCAACCAGTTCATAGGTTTCCTCTACTGTTAAAGGTTTTAGAGACTCAAAGGTTTGTTTCTTGTCCCAAGGGCATTTCTCTCTTAACTCATCCATTATAATTAACAAGCGCTCTAAAGATTTGAGTTGGAGTTTCTTCGACATACAATTATTTAAAAAATTCCATTAAGTAATCACATTTAACTTTTCCCATTGATATATTTCTTAACTTATTACTAAGTAGTTTTTTTTTAAAAGAACTTAATTTATCAGTGAACAACACCCCTTCAATATGGTCGTATTCATGCTGAACAACTCTAGCAGATAATCCACTAAGTTTCAAAATTTTATTTTCAAATTTTTCGTTTTGATATTCAATTTCAATTTGATCTTCCCTCTTTACATCCTCTCTAACATCGGGAATACTTAGACAACCTTCATTGAAACTACATAAATTTGCAGAAGACCAAGTTATTTTGGGATTAATAAATACTTTTTTAAAAGTTTTTAATTTATTTCTTTCATTTAAATCTAGTTCTTTATCATTAGCAAATGGAGACGCATCAACTATAAATAATCTAATGGACTTCCCAACTTGAGGAGCTGCTAAACCTACTCCACTAGCTGAATACATAGTTTCCCACATATTATTAATTAAATTATTTAAATCTTTATAATCAGAATCTATTTCTTTACATTTTGATTTTAAAACTGGGTTTCCATATGCAAGAATTGGTAATTTCATATTATTTTTTTTCAAGGAATGATTGAAGAATTAAAGTTGCACTAATTTTATCAACCAACTTTTTATCTGCTCTTTTCTTTTTATTTATTCCACTTTCAATAATTGTTTTTTTTGCAATTAATGATGTAAACCTTTCATCATATCTTTCTATTACAATTTGTGGAAAAATTAATTTTAACTTTTTGATAAAACGTAGTATTTCATTTTCTATTTCAGATTGAGTATTATCTTTTTGTAATGGCTTACCAATTACAAAAACATCAATATGTTCTTTATTCACAATTTGGGTTAAAAAAGGAATTATATCTGATACAGAAACCGTATCAAGTCCAAAGGCCAATACTCTTGATTCATCAGAAATAGCAACACCAATTCTCTTTAGACCGTAATCAATAGCAATAATTTTAGACATTTTTCAAAGTTAATTCATTAATAATTAAGGTTAAAATATCTGAAAGTATTAATTAGAATGTATATTTGAAAAAAATTAAATAAAGTGAAAAAAATTATTGAATCTGCATGGGAAAATAAATCAATTTTAGAAAATGAAGAAACTAAGCAAGCTATATATTCCGTCATAGATAAATTAGATAAGGGAGAGTTAAGAGTTGCTGAACCTTCAAATACTGGCTGGATTGTTAATGAATGGGTAAAAAAAGCTGTAATTCTATATTTTCCGATACAAAAAATGAAAACTATTGAAATTGGACCATTAGAATTTCATGATAAAATTCCATTAAAAAGTAATTATGCTAAAAAAGGTATAAGAGTAGTCCCTCATGCAGTAGCTAGACACGGGGCATACATAAGTAAAGGAGTTATCTTAATGCCCTCATATGTAAATATAGGTTCACACATAGATGAGGGTACCATGATAGATACTTGGGCTACGGTTGGAAGCTGCGCTCAAATTGGTAAAAATGTTCATATTAGTGGAGGAGTTGGAATTGGTGGAGTATTAGAACCTTTACAAGCTTCTCCTGTAATTATAGAAGATAATGCATTTATTGGGTCTAGGTGTATTGTTGTAGAAGGTGTTAAAGTGGGTAAAGAAGCTGTTTTGGGAGCTAATGTTGTTCTAACTGCATCAACAAAAATAATAGACGTTTCAAGTGAAGAACCTAAAGAATTTAAAGGTGAAGTTCCTGAAAGATCAGTTGTAATTCCTGGATCATATACTAAAAATTTTCCAGCTGGTAATTTTCAGGTTCCATGTGCTTTAATAATTGGTAAAAGAAAAGAGAGTACAGATAAAAAAACTTCTCTAAACAATGCATTAAGAGATTACAATGTGTCTGCTTAAACTTAAGTAAGTCGATGGTTTTAGAAATTGAAAAAGCTATTAAAACTCTAGAAAAGGGTGGTGTAATAATTTATCCTAGTGATACCATTTGGGCATTAGGGTGTGATGCAACTAATCAAAATGCAATTAATAAAATTTATAAAATAAAAAACAGAAATAAATCAATTCCATTTATTTGTTTAATGCGTGATTATAAAATGATTCAAAAATATGCCTCTATAAATAAATCAATTATTAATATTTTGAAAAAGTTTAAAGAACCCACAACCGTTGTTTATGATAAAGCACAAAATCTGAAAACTTATTCAGATTCAATTGGAATTAGAATTCCAAAAGAATCATTTTGCAATAATTTATTAAATAAATTTAAAAAACCGATAATTTCAACTTCAGCAAATAAATCCGGGGATGTTTTTCCTATTTATTTTAAGGATATAAATAGTAGTATTTTAGAACAAGTTGATTTTACAGTAAATTTACGTACTAATGAAAAGCTTGATAAAGCATCTAAAATTATTAGGATATCAAAAGACAATTCAATAATAACATTAAGATCTTAAGATGATCGAAAGTTTAATTAAAAATAGTATAGATAACAATTTGTTTAAAGTCATTTCCAACTGTGCAGATAAAATTGGTGTGGACTGTTACGTAATTGGTGGGTATGTTAGAGACTTATTAATGGGACTAGAAAAGCCTAAAGATATAGATATACTAGTTGTAGGTGATGGAATTCAAATTGCAAAAAATGTATCTAAAAAATTAAATACAAATGGTAAAGTTAAGATCTATAAAAATTTTCGCACCGCTGCTTTTAAGCATAACGATATGGAATTGGAATTTGTTGGTGCTAGAAAAGAGAGTTACAAATTAAATAGCAGAAATCCCAAAGTAGAAATTGGGACCTTAGATGATGATTTGAACAGGAGAGATTTTACAATAAATTCTATTGGAATATGTTTAAATGAAAATAAGTGGGGTGAGCTCATTGATAAGTTTAATGGAGTTGATCACATTGATAAAAAATTAATAATTACACCTTTAGATCCCGTCAAAACGTTCTTAGATGATCCTCTAAGAATGTTAAGAGCGATCCGATTTTCATGTCAATTAAACTTTTTAATAGATCCTAGATGTTTGAAAATAATTGCTCAAGAAAAAAACAGAATTAATATAATATCAAGTGAAAGAATTGCTGAAGAACTAAATAAAATCTTAATGACCAACAAACCATCATTAGGATTTGAAATTCTTTTTGAAACCGGAATTTTAGAGATTATATTACCTGAACTAACAGCCCTGAGAGGGATTGATGAAATTGAAGGACATAAACACAAAGATAATTTTAATCATACTTTAGAAGTTCTTGATAACATTTGTGAAACCACAGATAATTTATGGTTACGATGGTCTGCTCTCCTTCATGATATTGGTAAAGCTTCAACTAAGAAATTTATAAAAAAAATTGGATGGACATTTCACGGACACGAATTAAAGGGTTCTAAAATGGTTTATAAAATTTTCAAAAGACTTAATCTGCCATTAAATTATAAATTAAAATATGTTCAAAAAATAATTTACATGAGTTCTAGACCTATTATTTTATCCAGTGAAAACGTTTCTGATTCTGCAGTTAGAAGATTAATTTATGATGCCAAAGAAGATGTCGATGATTTACTAACATTATGCGAAGCTGATATAACAACCAAAAACCTAAATAAGTTTAATAAATATTTAAATAATTTTAAAATAGTTAGACAAAAAATTGTTGAAGTAGAAAAAAGAGATCATATTCGGAATTTTCAACCACCAATTTCAGGAAAAGAAATAATGAATTATTTTAATTTAAAACCCGGAAAAGAAATTGGTATTATTAAAGAATTTATTAAAGAATCTATACTGGATGGTAAAATACCTAATGATTACGAATCTGCTAAATCTATAATGAGTAAAAAAGGGATTCAAATGGGTCTAAAAATTTATAAATGAAAAAAAGATTCATTAAAATTTCTAAAATAAGTTTGATTTTAGTACTCCTAGTAATTTTAGCTGGATCTTTAGTCAGAATGACTGGAAGCGGGATGGGATGCCCTGATTGGCCAAAATGTTTTGGATACTTAATTCCGCCAACAAATATTTCTGAAATAGAATGGTCTCCAAATAAAAGTTATAAAAAAGGAATCATTTTAAGAAACAATGGGAAGTTAATAGTTTCTAAAAGTGATTTTACTTCTAGTAATCAAATAAATTTTTCTAATTGGAAAAATTACACAAAACATAACTATTCAGATTTTGATGCAACAAAAACCTGGATTGAATTTATTAATAGATTACTTGGAGCTATAGCTGGATTAGCCACTCTAATTATGTTTGTTTTTTCATTTTCTTATTGGAATAAGAAAAATATTCTAATATTAAACTCTTTATTAATAATAATTGGAATGGGATTTCAGGCTTGGTTGGGCAAACTTGTTGTTGATTCAAATTTGGCTCCCTATAAAATTACAGTTCATATGCTAATGGCTTTAGTAATTATATCATTAATAATTTATTCAATATTTAAAACTCAAAAAAATTTGAACGATGAAATTATTAGAGACTCTTTTGTAAAAAATTTAGTTTCATTTACAGTCTTAATCAGTTTAATCCAAATAGTAATAGGTACTCAAGTAAGAGAGTTCATTGATTTACAGTATGAAATATATGGACCAAATAATAAAGATAAGTGGCTAAATGCTCCAAACTTTTATTTCTATTTTCATAGAACATTTTCCATTTTAATTCTTTTATTAAACTTTGGATTGTACTACTTAATTAAATTAAGAAATTATAGTTCCATTATAATTAGAAAAATTAGTTTTATAATTTTTTTAGAAATAGTAGTAGGAATAGTTATGTACTACATCGATTTCCCTTTCTTGAGTCAACCAATTCATCTATTATTGGCCACTATATTATTTAGTTATCAATATTACTGGATGCTTCATTTTAAAAGAACATATTAAATGATTTACAGAATTAGAATTATACTTGATTGTGATGGAGAAGTCTTTCGAGATATTGAAATTCGGGAAAATAGTTCATTTGAAGATCTTCATTTATCGATAATAAATTATTTTAATTTTAATGGAGGAGAAATGGCCTCATTTTACATAAGTGATGATAGTTGGAAACAAGGTGAAGAAATTATGTTAGAGAATTTTACTGGAGATAATTACCAAATGGTAATGAAAACTACTAAATTAAATTCAGTAATAAATGAAAGTAACAACAAATTTATTTACATATATGACTTTTTAAAACTTTGGACATTTTATGTAGAAGTTTTTGAAATTAAAGAAGAAAAAGGAGGGTCTGAATATCCAAAAAATATTTTTTCAAATGGAAATCTACCCGATCAGCCCCCCGAAAAAAAATTTGTATCGGATGGAAAAATAAATGAAATATTTGATGACGATGATAGTGATTTATATAATGATAATTTTTATTAATCTACACTCAGCATTTCATGATTTTCATAATTATTTAAAATATAATCAAATGAAGCTTTCATAATTTCTCCCATATTTGAAGCTTTCTTAAAATTTTGATCTCTTGTAAGAGAATATATTTGTTGAGATAACAATTTAATATTTTCTTTTTTTGAAATATTATCACTAATCATACACTTTAAAATATTTTTTGATCTCTGAATTGAACTCAAAATTCTTTTTGCTATAATTGACCTTTCTTCAATTTTATATTGATCAACGGAATTTTTTTGTAATTTATCTTTAATTATTTCCATAATTCTTTTATTTTCCTTAAAAAATTGTGGTCTATAAATTTGTAAATTACCTTCATAACTTTGCTGATCAAAATCAATTGCTCTAATCTTATAAACCACTTGATCAAAATCATGAGTAGGAATTATGACATAATTATAAGATCTCATATCACCTAAGAGTCGAATCATGCATCTTTCATTAAATTTTACAAATTCCTTAGCAATTTGAGTTTTTTCTAAATCATTACATTTTGGTAAAAACTCATCAAAAAATTCATCACCAGGTATACCTGTAATATGCTCCTCAATTAACGTGTCTTCAAAAACTAAAAAATTTAAATTATATGGCGATAAAATATGTTCAAACTCTAACCCATAAACTCTTGAGGCATCTGCTTTTTTAACGTAGAAATAAGTAAAGTTATCATTTAAAACATTTCTAATTTTCACTCTAAAAGGTTTTGAGTTTCCAAAAGTACAGTAATCAATGGCATCTACATTTAAAAATTTTATATTTAATTCGTTTCCATCAGAGTGTAATAAATTATATACTTTTTTTAGGTTTTCATCAATCTCTTTTCTTTCAAAATCAGAATAAAATACCCTGACCCATAATGTATCTATTTCTTTATTATTATATACTGAAACACTACCTGAGAACCTTTTTAAATCTTCATAAAAAATTGGAATAATAATTTTTCTATTATATGAAATTAAATAATCATTTAAGCTCTTACTTATCTTGTAAGATGGTTTCTTTTTTGACATTAATTTTTTGTTCATATAATGTTTTTTTCAAAGGTAACTTATTTATTATTTGGTAAGTTATTATCGTAAATTTGTTTAAAGTTAAATTTTATTTTGTTCGATTTACAATCAGATTATAGTCCAACCGGTGATCAGCCTGAAGCAATTAAGGAACTTGTCTCTGGAATTAATGATGAACTAAAATTTCAAACTCTTAAAGGAGTTACTGGGTCAGGAAAAACTTTTACAGTAGCCAATGTAATTAATGAGCTTAATAAACCAACTTTAGTTTTAGCCCACAACAAGACTTTAGCGGCCCAATTGTACTCAGAATTTAAACAATATTTTCCCAAAAATGCTGTAGAATATTTTGTCTCATATTATGATTATTATCAACCCGAAGCATATCTTCCTGTCTCCGGAACTTATATAGAAAAAGATTTATCAATAAATGAAGAAATTGAAAAACTTAGACTTAGTACTACCTCATCACTTCTTTCTGGGAGAAGAGATGTGATTGTAATTGCATCTGTGTCTTGTTTATATGGAATTGGAAATCCAGTTGAGTTTAAAAAAAATATTATTCAAATTGAGAAAAATCTTAATATTTCTAGAACAAAGTTTTTGCATAAACTTGTTCAAAGTCTTTATTCTAGATCAAATTTAGAATTAACCAGTGGATCTTTTCGAGTTTCTGGTGATACTATTGATGTTTTTCCTAGTTATGCAGACCATGCTTTTAAAATTCATTTTTTTGGAGACGAAATAGAAGAAATTGAAATATTCGATCCTCTTACAAATAAAATTTATGAAAAATTAGAAAAATTATTTATTTACCCAGCCAATATGTTTGCAACATCACCAGATGTTCTTCAAAATGCAATGAACAAAATAAGAGAAGATCTATTAAGTCAAATAACATATTTTAAAGAAATTGGTAAACACTTGGAAGCAAAAAGATTGGAAGAAAGAACAAATTTTGATTTAGAAATGATAGCTGAATTAGGATATTGCTCAGGAATTGAAAACTATTCTAGATATATTGACGGAAGGGAACCTGGAACGAGACCGTTTTGTTTACTTGATTATTTTCCTGAAGATTATTTAATGATTGTTGATGAAAGTCATGTTACATTATCACAAGTTCATGCTATGTACGGAGGAGATAGAAGTAGAAAAGAAAATTTGGTGGAATATGGGTTTCGCCTTCCAGCTGCAATGGATAATAGACCATTAAAGTATGAAGAGTTTGAATACATTCAAAATCAAGTAATATACGTAAGTGCAACTCCTTCAGATTATGAGTTACTAAAAACTGAAGGAATTTATATTGAACAAATTATAAGACCAACAGGTTTATTGGATCCAAAAATTGAAATTAGACCAAGCGATAATCAGATCGACGATTTGATAAATGAAGTTCAAGAAATAGTAGAAAAAAATGAAAGAATTTTAATTACCACTCTAACTAAAAGAATGGCAGAAGAATTAGTGAAGTTTCTAAGTAGAATTGATATAAGGTCTAGATATATTCATAGTGATATTGATACATTAGAAAGAGTAGAAATTATGCAGGGACTTAGAAAGGGGTTATTCGATGTTCTTGTGGGTGTAAATCTATTAAGAGAGGGGTTAGATTTACCTGAGGTTTCATTGGTAATAATTTTAGATGCAGATAAGGAAGGTTTTTTAAGAAGTCACAGGTCGTTAACACAAACCATTGGAAGAGCAGCAAGAAATATTAACGGAAAAGCAATAATGTATGCAAATAGAATAACTAAAAGTATGCAAAAAACTATAGACGAAACCTCATACAGAAGAAAAAAACAAAAAGAGTTCAATAAAAAATTCAATATAACCCCTACTCCATTAAACAAAAGTATTAATGATGTTTTTTTGAATGAAAACAGTCAAGTAAATTTTAAAAAGGAAAATGAAAGTATTCAAGAAATTAAAAACTTATCTAAGGCCGAAAAAGAAAAAGAAGTAAGAAAGTTCAGAATTAAAATGGAAAAGGCTGCTAAGTCCTTAGATTTCATTGAGGCAGCTAGATTAAGAGATATAATAAAAATATTGAAAGCATAAAAAAAGGGAAGATTAAAATCTTCCCTTTTTTTTATTTCTTAACACTAATTATTTTTTTAGTAACATTTTGAAATTCCTTTCTTTTAGGAAGTGTAATTGAAAGAATTCCATTTCTATAAATAGAGTTAATTTTATCAGTATCAATTAAATATGGTAATTCAAAAGATTTTTCAAAAGAAGAAAATTCAAACTCTTTAATATTATAATTATAATCTGTTTGTTCTTTTTTATTTAATGTAGAAATAGATAGAAGTCTATTTTCAATTTCAATTTGAAAATCTTCATTACTTTTTCCTGGTGCAATAACTTCCAAAACGTACTCTTTATCATTTTCTTTAACATTAAAAGAAGGATTATAAAAAGAATTTTGAGGAACATTTATATCCCAATTATTTTTAAAAAATTGATCAAAAAATAATGGAAATAAAGATGATTGTTTTTTAATTAAGTTCATAATGTATATTTTAAATTAAACAAATTTTTAACAATTTGAATTATACAAAATGAGTACCAAAGAATTTATAATGACAAAAAGTCATTTAATTATATAAATTAAGTGTCAAAATGTCTTCTTTTCTAAACTAACTCTTGAATTTTATCGGCAGCCTCTTGAAATTCAATAGCGCTGTAAACCTTAAAACCACAATTATCAATAATATCTTTAGCAATTTCTGCATTAGTTCCTTGTAACCTTACTATTATGGGAATATTAATGGTGTCACCCATATTGTTATAAGCATCTACAATCCCTTGAGCAACCCTATCACACCTAACTATACCACCAAAGATATTAACTAAAATAGCTTTCACATTTTCATCTTTCAAAATTAACCTAAAGGCAGTTTCCACCCTTTTAGCATCAGCAGTACCACCAACATCTAAGAAATTAGCAGGTTCACCTCCAGACTGCTTTATTAAATCCATTGTGGCCATAGCCAAACCTGCTCCGTTAACCATACAGCCAACATTCCCATCCAAATCAACATAATTTAGACCCACTGCTCTCGCTTCTATCTCCACAGGGTTTTCCTCTTTAAGATCCCTCCATGACTCATACTCCTTATGCCTAAAAAGAGAATTATCGTCTAAAGTTACTTTAGCATCTACTGCCATTATTTTTTCATCAGAAGTCTTTAAAACAGGATTAATCTCAAACAGAGAAGAATCTGAAGAAACATACGACTTATAAAGTAAAGTGATAAACTTTGTCATTTCCTTAAAAGCCTTGCCTGATAAACCTAAATTAAAAGCAATTTTTCTAGCTTGAAAAGGCAGAATACCAATTAAAGGATCTACATCTTCATAAAAAATTAGTTCTGGAGTATTTTCAGCAACCGATTCTATGTCCATACCACCCTCGGTAGAATACATTATCATATTTTTGCCTGTCACTCTATTAAGTAGAATAGAAACATAAAATTCTTCTGGTTCTGATTCTCCAGGATAATAAACATCTTCAGTAATTAAAACTTGATTTACCAGTTTACCGTCTTTAGATGTTTGAGGTGTCACCAAGTACATGCCTAAGATATCAGAAACTATATTTTCTAATTCGTTCAAGCTTTTAGCTAGCTTAACTCCACCACCTTTTCCTCTTCCACCAGCATGAATTTGAGCCTTAACAACAAACCATCCTGTACCAGTTTCTTTGATAAGTTTATTGGCAATATCAAGAGTATCATTTTTGTCAGATATAACATAACCCCGTTGCACGTTAACTCCGTGTTCGGCTAAGATTTTTTTTCCCTGATATTCGTGTAAATTCATAATTAATAATTGAAAAGCTAAAATAATAAAGAATTTAAGAAACTAGGGCATGATATAATTTTTTATAATGTTGTATATATAACAAAATGTTTTATTTATATAATAAAAGTGTTTTTATTATAATATAAAACTTACATTAATTATTTTTGAAAAATGAAAAATAAAGATCTTTTAAAAGCAGTAAAAATGTTTGGTAGTCCCTCATATATTTACGATGCCTCAAAGATAAAAAAACAATATAATAGACTTATAACTTCTTTTAAAACAGTAAAAAACCTTAAAATAAACTATGCAGTAAAAGCATTATCTAACCTATCAATCTTAAAATACATAAATCATCTTGGAGCAGGTATCGATACAGTATCCATTCAGGAAGTTCTAATCGGAATTAAAGCAGGCTTTTCACCTGATAAAATTATTTACACACCAAATGGGGTTTCAATAAATGAAATTATAAAAGTTTCTAAAATGGGTGTAAATATAAATATCGATAACTTAAACATGCTCGAACAATTTGGAAGCTTACATCCAGAAATCCCTGTATGTATTAGGATTAATCCCCATGTAATGGCAGGAGGAAATAATAAAATTTCGGTAGGCCATATTGATTCTAAATTTGGAATAAGCATTCATCAGATACCACTTCTACTCAGAATTGTAAAAAACACTAATATAAAAGTTAATGGAATTCATATGCATACTGGTAGCGATATTTTAGACATAGAAGTGTTTATACATGCTGCGGAAATATTATTTGATACTGCATCAAAATTTAAAAATTTAGAATTTATTGATTTTGGAAGTGGCTTCAAAGTTCCTTATTCACCTGGCGATAATGAAACAAATATTGAAGAACTTGGAGTGAAGCTGTCAAAAAGATTTAACGATTTTTGTAATGAATATGGAAAAGAGTTAACCCTAGCTTTTGAGCCTGGAAAATTTTTAGTCAGTGAAGCTGGAAATTTCCTTTGTTCGGTAAATTCAATTAAACAAACAACCTCAACAGTTTTTGCCCAAGTAGATTCCGGTTTTAATCACTTTGTAAGGCCAATGATGTATGGCTCCAAACACTACATAGAAAACATATCTAATCCAAATGATTCCGAACGCTTTTATTCAGTTGTTGGATACATATGTGAAACAGATACTTTTGCTACTAATAGAAGAATTTCGAAAATATCAGAAGGAGACGTTTTATGTTTTAGAAACGCAGGAGCTTATTGTTTCTCAATGGCAAGTAATTATAATTCTAGATACAAACCCTCAGAAATTTTATTTATTAATAATGAATTTATAGAAATACGCAAAAGAGAAACTATAGAAGATTTAATGAAAAATCAAATTGAAGTAGAATTTGACACTATTTAAATCAACTTATAACTCCAGAACCTACTAACTCATTCCCTAAATACCAAACAGCAAACTGACCTTTTGTAATTGCAGATTGTTTTTTATTAAATATTAAAAAAACACCATTATCTGCAAAAATAACTAAAGCATCTTGTAAAGGCTGACGGTATCTAATTCTCGCTTTAACTTTAAAAGAGTGTTTTTTATTTAAAAAAATATCTTCTCTTATTAAATGTAAATCATCTGAACTTATATAAAGAGTATTTCTAAAAAGACCTGGATGTTTGTTTCCCTCACCAACATAAATAATATTTTGATCAACATCAGTCTTTAAAACAAACAGAGGATCTTTAGTTCCGCCAACTGCCAATCCTTTTCTTTGGCCCACAGTGAAAAAATGAGCTCCTGAATGATCCCCAACATAATAACCATCACTTAATTTATAATTATAAGGCTTAGAAAGATTTCTTAAATTATCATAAGAAATGTTTATTTTATCTTCTTTGAAATATAACTCACTATCGTGCGGTATTTTGACTATTTTACCTTTTTTTGGTTTTAATTTTTGCTGAAGAAAATCAGGTAATTTAACTTTTCCTACAAAGCAAAGACCTTGGGAATCTTTTTTATCTGCTGTAACTAAACCTTGTTGTTTAGCTATCAGTCTTACTTCTTTTTTTGTTAATTCACCTATTGGGAACATTGTTTTACTCAATTGTTTTTGTGATAATTGGCACAAAAAATAAGACTGATCTTTGTTTTCATCTAAACCCTGTAAAAGCCTAAAAACATCTTTATCATTTTTTTTTGTTTTTTTTATTCTACAATAATGTCCTGTTGCAATGAAGTCTGCACCTAATTTTAAAGCAATTTTTAAAAAAACATCAAATTTAATTTCACGATTACATAAAATATCAGGATTAGGAGTATTTCCTTTTTCATACTCTTCAAACATATAATCTACAATTCTTTTTTGATAATCAACACTTAAATCAACTGTTTGGAAAGGAATAGAAAGCTTTTCAGAAACAATCATAGCATCATAACTATCTTCAAGCCAAGGACATTCTTTAGATACAGTCACAGATTCATCATGCCAATTCTTCATAAAAACTCCAACAACATCATATCCTTTTTTAGCTAAAAGATAAGCTGCTACACTTGAATCTACTCCGCCCGAAAGAGCAACTACAACACGAGTTTTTTTTAAAGCCATAAATAAATGTAATAAAACTATTTTCTATTTTGTAACTTTCTCTGTTCTTCTGCCTTATCCATCATTTCTTTCATCTTTCTTTGAAACCTGTTTTGAGTAGTTGGTTTCTTTTTATTTTCTTGAATTTGAAGTCGAATTTTATCCTCATCAATTATAAAATGCTTAATCATCAACATTATTAAAATCGTAAGAATATTAGAAATAAAATAATACAAACTAAAAGCACTTGCGTAATTATTGAAAAAGAACAACATCATAACAGGCATTAAATACATTATAAATTTAATATTTGGCACACCTGGCTGTGTTGACTGCATTTGAGCACCCGAGGACATCATTGTATAGAAAAAAATTGCTATTGAGGCCAAAATTGGAAGTAAACTAACATGATCACCATAAAAAGGTATACTAAAAGGAAGTTCTGCTATAACATCATATGAGGATAGATCATCTGCCCATAGAAAAGGTTTTCCTCTTAGAGGAAATGCAATCGGAAAAAAACAAAATAAAGCATAAAAAACCGGTAACTGAAACAAAGCTGGAACACACCCTAGAAGAGGGTTAGCACCTGCCTTATTATATAATTTCATTGTCTCTTGCTGTTTTTTTATTGCATCATTTTTATATTTCTCATTTAGTTCAGTAATTTCCGGCTTTATTACCTTCATTCTCGCCTGAGAAACATAAGTTTTATAGGTAACAGGAGACATTGCTAATCTTGTAATAATTGTCATTAAAATAACAGCTAATCCAGCAGAAAAATATTTACCTAAAAAACCAAATAAGGGAAAATAAATAAACCTATTAATCCAACCAAAAATACCCCAACCAAAATAAATAGAATTTGAAATATTGTTTTCATAATTTTTCAATATATCATAATCATTTGGACCGATATATAAATTCATATTTGAATTAAATTCTGAACCAGACAAACCTAAGGGAATTTTAGAAGAATAATTTTTAGTATAAACAACATCCTTACCCTCATCTTCAAAAAGTTTTTTTGATTCAAAAAAAACTTCATTTGAAGGATTTTCTAAAACGAGAATACTGTTAAAAAAATGTTGTCCATAAGAAATCCAAGAAACCGAATCTTCAGTATCATCACTATCACTGTAAGAACTTAAATAATCAGTATCATCTCCATCAAATTGATAATATAATTGACTGTATCTGTTTTCATATTCGGCACTTTTAGCCTGTCTAAATGCCTTTAAATCCCAATTTAAATAAATGGATTTTTTATTATCAATAATATTTTTAAAACCAGAGGAAATAATTGAAAAATCCATCATAAAACCTTTTCTGGGAATTACATATTCAAAATTTAAAAATTGATTTTCAGAAACTAATAAAATCATATTTAAAGTTGTAGATTCTGAGCTATTTTTTACAGTTGATTTAAAATTATAATCTGACGTGTTCACTAATTTTCCTAAAGATGTTGAGAAATTCAAATTAATATTTTGGTTACCATCTTTAATCAAATACAATGGATCGCCTTTGTAATCAGAGAAATTTTTTAACAAAGCCTCAACTAACTGTCCCCCTTTGGATGAAAATTTTAAAATCAAATCATCATTTTCAATAATCACATCATCTTGGGAATTAGAATTAGTTTTTAAAAAAGAATCCCTTTCATCTAAGTTTAAATCAAATGATTTTGAAACATCATCATTAGTTAATTCTGATAAAGCGTTTTCAGGTTTATTAATAATCATTTCATTATTTGATTGATTATCAACGTTTTTTGTTTCAATGTCGGGCAAGGTATATATCCACCAAAACAAACCAGCCATAAGTATAACAAAACCTATTATTTGAAAAGGATCAATTTTATTTTCTTCCATTAATTTTTAGATTTTTTATAATTCAAACATGCTTTTACGAAAGAGACAAACAAAGGATGAGGACATTCTACAGTACTTTTATATTCAGGATGAAATTGAACCCCAATGAACCAATCATTTGAGGAAAGCTCAATAATTTCAACTAATCCTGTTTCAGGGTTAGTTCCACATGATTTTAAGCCTTTTTTATTAAGTTCATCACGATAATTATCATTTAACTCCCAACGATGCCTATGTCTTTCAGAAATAATTTCAGATTTATATATTTCACTTACCTTAGAATTACTTTCAATTTTACATTCCCATGAACCTAGCCTCATAGTCCCTCCCTTGTTTGTAATATTTTTTTGATTTTCCATTAGAGCAATTACTGGATGTGGCGTATTCTCTTCCATTTCAGTTGAATTAGCATCTTTAAGACCTAAGATATTTCTAGAAAACTCAATTACTGCCATTTGCATTCCTAAACATATTCCAAAAAAAGGAATATTTTCTTCTCTTGCACATTTAATAGCTTCTATTTTACCTTCAATTCCTCTTGAACCAAATCCAGGAGCTACTAAAACTCCGTCAAGTTTACAAATTTCATTTTTAATTTGTTTTTCATCTATATATTCTGAATGAATTGAGACTACCTCAACTTGGGTCTCGTTCTCAGAACCTGCATGAATTAAGGACTCTAAAATTGATTTATAAGAATCTTGAAGTTCAACATACTTACCTATTAACCCAATTTTTATTTTATTTTTTGGAAACTTTAACCTGTCAACAAAACTAGACCACTTTTCTAAATTAGTTCCATTTGAAATTTTTAAATCAAGTTTCTTCAGAACTACCTGGTCTAATTTTTCATTTTTCATTAATAATGGAACTTCATAAATAGTTGAAGCGTCAATTGATTGAATTACAGAATCAACCTCAACGTTACAAAATAATGCTAACTTATTTTTAATGTCATCAGAAATTTCGTGTTCAGTTCTGCAAACTAAAATATCTGCTGTAATTCCACTTTCCATTAAAGTTTTAACAGAATGTTGTGTCGGTTTAGTTTTTAATTCTTTGGCTGCTGATAAATAAGGAACTAGAGTTAAATGAATAACCAGAGAATTATTTTTCCCTAACTCCCATCTTAATTGCCTTACAGATTCTATGTAAGGTAAAGATTCAATATCACCAACTGTTCCCCCGATTTCAGTTATTATAACATCAAATGAGCCTTTTTCCTCTAGTAATCGGATCCTTCTTTTAATTTCATTAGTAATATGGGGGATTACTTGTACAGTTTTTCCTAAAAAATCACCTTTCCTTTCTTTTTCAATAACAGTTTGATAGACTTTTCCAGTTGTAACATTATTTGCTTGGGAAGTTTTAACATTTAAAAATCTTTCGTAATGCCCCAAATCTAGATCTGTTTCAGCACCATCCTCAGTTACATAGCATTCACCATGTTCATAGGGATTTAAAGTTCCGGGATCAACATTAATATAAGGATCAAATTTTTGGATGGTAACACTAAATCCTCTAGCCTGAAGAAGTTTAGCTAAAGAAGCTGAAATTATTCCCTTTCCTAAAGAAGAACTTACGCCACCGGTTACAAAAATAAATTTTGATTTGGACATTTAATATTATTCTTAAATTCTCTAAGGTGTCAAAAATACAAAAAGAAATAAGAAAGAGATTCTATGCCCAATTATATTTTACAACTCTTTTAAGTCGGGGATCTAATGAATTATGAATTGGACAATTATCACCAGCTTTCTCAAGAATAACCTTTTCTTTGGGAGAAACATTGATTGGTAAATTAATCACAATCCTTATTTCAGAAATTCTACGAGGATTAGATGACATTATTTTTTTTACATCTGAACTAATATTTTTGAATTCAATATTCAATTGATTAGCTTTTATAGCCATTACTGTTATCATACATGAAGCTAAAGCAGTAGCTACGCTATCAGTTGGAGAAAAAGCTTCTCCTTTACCAAAATTATCCACTGGAGCATCAGTAATTATTTCATTACCAGATTTCAAATGAATACATTTTGTTCTTAAATTTCCTTGGTAAAAAACCTTACTAGTCATCATTTAATTCAATAATATTTAATTTTTTATGTTTAATCAAATAAATTGATTTATTAATAAAGCCTTTCTTAAAGGGAAAATAATTGAACTTATTTTGCAAATAATTAGTTTCACCTAAATCAATAGATTTAATAAGCTTTTTTCTAAACGCTACTCTTAAAATTAAATCAAGAGTAATATCATATCCCCTAATAGCAATTTTATTAGGGCGCTTTCCAAAATCGTCTAAATACAGATTATTAAATAAATTAATTTTCTCATCATCATAAACAGGCAGGTAATAACTAGGATATGTAAAATTCAAATTACCTAGATGCTCAAAAGAGATGTTTTCATTTTCATAAACATCAGATCTAAACGTAGTCATCATTGAAATATTTCTTTCACTAGAAATTTGTGAATTTAATAAAGATGAAACACTTGTTATAGTATTTAAATTTTCTGATTCTAAAAAAACAAAATTTTTCTTTGTGGAGACTAATAAAGAATCTGTGATTTCTGGGTCAACGTATCCATTATTTTTATCAGTATTAATAAGTTCAGCATAAGGGAACCTTTTATTAAGCTCATCTTTAACACTTTCATTCTTATCATCATAAATTATCATAACACAGGGGTCTGGGTCATCTATAATCAAAGAATCAATATATTTAAACATTCTTTCTCTTTGATCTTTTTTTGAAGGCATAGATTGAAATACATTTTCATTAATCTCAATATCTTTTGAACTTAAAGGAGATACAATCGGAGTTTTTGACTTAACACTTAACCCTGAAACTTGATTAATATTTCGAGGGATTAAAGGACCTAAAACAAAATCATATTTTTCTATTTTATTGTTTTTTAAAATTTTTACAATGGAATCATAATCATTCTTAGTATCTATAACTTCCAGTTCAAAATTAATTCCATTTTCTTTGCCTTTGCCTAAAGCCATAATTGCTCCGCTATAAAAATCCAAAGAAATTGTTGTTAAATTCAAATTCTTTAAATAATTTTTAGTGTTTTCAACTGAATCTAATTCTATTTGATCTAATTTAAAAGGGGCAAGCAAAGCAATTTTAATTAATCTTTTGTTGATTATACTATCAATTAAATTCACGTTGAAAAAATCTAACTTTGGAATTAATAAATCTATTGAATCATTTACTTTTGAAAACTTTTTTTTCTCCTGTTTAATTTTTCTTATTACAGGAATATTTAAGAACATTCTCCTAGATAATTTAGACCCTTTTATTTGAGGATTATATTTCTTAATATCATCAATAGAAATTTTATAAATGTTTGATATCGAATAAAGTGTTTGTTTTCTTTCTACTTTATGCATTAGAGTATCAACAACCTTTAAATTAGATTTATCATCACTATTTTCCTGAGTATAAATAAACAAAGGAAATATGAAAAATAATATTTTTATTTTATTCGTTATTCCCATTCAATAGTTGCAGGTGGTTTAGAACTTATGTCATAAACAACTCTATTAACCCCTTTTACATTATTAATAATATTATTTGATATATTTTGTAAAAACTCATGTGGAAGGTTTACCCAATCTGCTGTCATGCCATCAGTCGATTCCACTGCTCTTAAAGCAATACATTCTTCGTAGGTTCTCTCATCACCCATAACACCAACACTTTTAACAGAGAGAAGAATTGCTCCAGCTTGCCAAACCTTATCATAAAGATTATTTTCCTTGAGACCTTTAATAAATATAGCATCAACTTCTTGTAATATCTTAACTTTTTCATGCGTAATTTCTCCTAAAATTCTAATTGCTAAACCTGGTCCTGGAAAAGGATGACGTTTAAGAAGATCTGGGTCAATACTAAGCGAGGTTCCTACTCTTCTTACTTCGTCTTTAAACAACATTTTAAGTGGTTCAATTACTGCAAGTTTCATATAATCTGGTAAACCTCCGACGTTATGATGAGATTTTATAGTAGCAGATGGACCCTTTACCGATATAGACTCTATAACATCGGGATATATTGTCCCTTGTGCTAACCACTTAGCACCATTTATTAGTTTTGACTCTTTATCAAAAACATCAATAAAAGCTTTACCAATAATTTTTCTTTTTGTCTCAGGATCTTTAACACCGCTTAAACTATTTATAAAGTATTCAGAAGCATCAACTCCTTTAACATTTAACCCCATTCCTTCGTACTGATTTAAAACATCAATAAATTCATTTTTTCTTAAAAGACCATTATTCACAAAAATACAGTGTAAATTCTTTCCAATTGCTCTATGAAGAAGAACAGCAGCTACAGTTGAATCAACTCCCCCTGAAAGTCCTAAAATAACTTTATCATCACCAATCTTTTCTTTGATTTCTAAAATTGTTTTATTTGAGAAGGAATCTGGGGTCCAATCTGGATTTACTTTTGAAATTCCAATTAAAAAATTTTTTAAAATTTCTTTTCCATGTTTACTGTGATATACTTCTGGATGAAATTGAATTGCGTAGACCATTTCATCTTTGATAGAATATGCAGCATTTTTTACATCCTTAGTGCTTGAAATGCATTTAGCATTGTCAGGCAAGTGTTCTATAGTATCACTATGACTCATCCAAACCTGGGTATTAATAGGGATGTTTGAAAATAATTGATCTTCTTGATCGATTGACATTAAATTTGCTCTACCATATTCTCTTTTGTTAGACGGAATAACTTTTCCTCCACTAAAATGAGCTATGTATTGAGCACCATAACATATACCCAGTAAAGGCTTATTTC
The DNA here is from genome assembly GCA_003331265.1 of Cryomorphaceae bacterium. Taxonomy (GTDB): domain Bacteria; phylum Bacteroidota; class Bacteroidia; order Flavobacteriales; family Flavobacteriaceae; genus MAG-121220-bin8. Next base: position 36,396 of record QOPV01000004.1, read on the forward strand.
CTTTAATTTTGGATAAATCAAAGTGTAAAGCATTATTTGATCTTACAGAAAATGGTGAACCAGAAAGTATTACAGCATTAAAAGAATCAAAATCAATTTTATTACTATTGTAAGGATGAATTTCACAGTATATAAATAATTCTCTTACTCTTCTTGCTATTAACTGAGTATATTGAGATCCAAAATCTAGGATTAAAACTTTATCTTCCATAATCAAAATTACTATTAAAACAATTTAAAACGAGGTTTTTACAAAGAAATAATCAAAAATTTACTACTAAATGGTTTTAAATTATCAAATAAAATATTTAGGAATTTATCCCCATGATTTCTATAAAATTCGGAAAAATTAATTTCTCTTTCTTGAAAAGACTTGTTGGGAAACAATTCTTCTTTAATAATATTTAACCTATCTAATTGATCTTTATTTTGTATTTTTTGAGCTTTAATTAATTTTTTTTCCAAATTTTTTAATCCATTTATTTGTTTAGTTTCCTGAGCTTTAAGGGCACCTATAAACGATTTATTAGTTTTATGACTTAACTCGTAAAGTTTTATAAAATTATCATTAATTGTTTGTTTGATTTCAGTTAAATCAATATTAAACTCACTTATTTTTTTGACATAAAAACTATTCAACAAATTTTTACTTTTTAATAAATCAGAAATTTTTATATCTAATTTTTTACACTTTTTTAAATTTTTTTTTGAAACTAAAAGAGCAGAATTTCTGACTGCGAGAATTGGAAATGTCAAACCTTTTTTAATAAAAAAATCTTTCAACTGAAGCCAGTATGCAATTTCACTTCCACCACCAACATATGCCAAATTTGGTAGGATTTTTTCTTGAAAAAAAGGTCTTAACAAAACATTAGGAGAAAATCTTTCTGGATAATTATTTATTTCTTTTTTAATCTGAGCTTCAGAAAATGAAATATTTGTGTTTAAAACTTTATAAATAGAATTCTCTTTTTCAATTCTTGATCTTAAGTTGTTGTTTAAATAAAATAAATTTATTAGCCTGGGGTTCACTTGTGAATTGATATTTAATTTTTTTATTTTTTTATTTGATTCTGTAACACATTTATAACATTCGTTTTTTATAACATCATTTATAATATCTTCACAAATAATTTTTTTTAGTTTAACATCATCTGGGTTTAAAATTAAAAGACCATGCTTTCCGAACAAACTGTGTACTAATCTAAATGTCGCATCAGAAAGTTTATTATTGTTCAAATAAGAATTTTTAAATAGTTCTATGATTTTTTTTGAGTTTGTATTATGCATTCCAAAAAACTCAATGACTTCTTTATATGTCTTATTTAAAGAATTGGTTTCTAAATCTCCAACTGCTCCATTTGTAGAAATATCCCACTTAAATAAATTATCATTCGTTTTAAAAAAACTTATTTCTTTAAAATCGTGATCCTCTGAAGCCATCCAATAAATTGGCACAAAATTATTTTCAGGGTATTTGTTTTTTAATTCATTACAGCTATTTATCGCATCTATTATTTTATAAAAAAAATATAATGGTCCTGTAAATAAGTTCAGCTGATGCCCTGTTGTTACTGTAAAAGTATTATCCTTTGCTAAATTGTTAATAGCAGTAATTTGAAGAGAATTTTGTGAAATTTTCTCATAATTTGATTTAAGAACCTCACAAAGAGGTCTTCTAAAATTATTATTATAATTCTTTCTTTTTTCTATTAATTGATCGTAATAATTTTCTAGCTTATTTTCTCTATTATAGAATTCACTAACACTACTCACATTATTAATATAATCAAGAGTAATCTTGGGTAAATGTCCTGTTATATTTGAATCAATTTCTTTCAATAAATTTTCTTCTAATTATTATGATTTATTAAAAAAAGAGTCAACAAACTCTTTCTTATTAAATAATTGTAAATCTTCTAAACCTTCACCAATCCCAATAAATTTAATTGGAATTTTAAACTGATCCGAGATTCCCAAAACGACACCACCTTTTGCTGTTCCATCTAGCTTTGTTACTGCCAAGGCATTAATTTCAGTAACATTCATAAATTGTTTTGCCTGTTCAAATGCATTCTGACCAGTAGAACCATCAATAACCAACAATACCTCTTGCGGAGAGTCTATATTTTTCTTTTGTAAAACCCTTTTAATCTTACTTAATTCGTTCATTAAATTTGTTTTGTTGTGCAATCTACCGGCTGTATCAATCAAAACAACATCAGCTTTTCTATTAATAGCTGATTCTAAAGTATCAAAAGCTACAGACGCAGGATCACTTCCCATTTCTTGTTTTATAAAATCTACTTCAACTCTATTGGCCCATACTTCTAATTGCTCAATGGCAGCGGCTCTAAATGTGTCAGCAGCTCCTATAACAACTTTTAAACCTAAAGATTTATAGTGATGTGCCATTTTTCCAATAGAGGTCGTTTTTCCAACTCCATTTACACCAACTACTAAAATTACATGAGGTCTGTTTTCTGAGATATTAAATTGATCTTCGTCGTAAGACGAATCAATAATATCCATTATTTCTTCTTTGAGTATTAAATCTAATTCATCTGAACTAATATATTTATCCTTAGCTACTCTAATTTCAATTTTATCAATAATTTTTAGAGTAGTTTTAACTCCTACATCTGACGTAATTAAAATTTCTTCTAATTTATCTAAAACATCTTCATCAACCTTACTTTTTCCAATAATTGCTTTTGAAATTTTTCCAAAAAAAGTTGAACTAGTTTTTTTCAATCCCTTGTTGAGAGAATCTTTTTTTTGTTTTGAAAAAAATTTAGAAAAAACTGATTTATTATTTGAATCCAGTTCGTCTATAGTTTTAGATCCTTCTACTGTCTTTTCCTCTTCATGAGTAACAACTGGCCCCTCTTTAACAACAACTGGCTCCTCTATAACAACAACTGGCTCCTCCATAACAACAACTGGCTCCTCTTTAACTATAACTGGCTCGTCTTTAACAACAACTGGCTCCTCTTTAACAACAACTGGCTCCTCTTTAACAACAACTGGCTTATCTTCTTTTATATTTTTACCCTTAACAGATTTTGTTTTATTTTTTTCACCAATACCAAATAGCTTTTTAAAAAAACTCATATTATAAATATTATTCCAAATATATGAAAACAAAAAAAGCCACTAAAAAGTGACTTTAAAATATTTTTTAAAAATTAAATTTTTATTTTTTTGACAACCACTCATTGACTTTTTCTGGTGGCATAATTGATTCTACAAAAATATAAGCACCTGTTTTAGGGCTTTTAACCATCTTGATAGCTTTTGAAAGTCTTTTGGACCCAGTTTGTAATGATGCTACGGATTTTTTTGCCATGACCTAAAATTATTTAATTTCTTTATGAATTGTATTTTTTTTCATTATGGGATTAAACTTTTTAATTTCTAATCTATCAGGTGTATTTTTTTTATTTTTGGTAGTAACATATCTGGAAGTTCCTGGTAAACCAGAATTTTTGTGTTCAGTGCATTCCAAGATAACTTGTACTCTATTTCCCTTCTTAGCCATAATTAAGCTTTATTAATATTAGAATCTTTCAAAACTGCAGAAATACCTTTTTTATTTATGGTTTTTAAAACAGAAGTAGAAACCTTTAATGAAATCCATTTACCTTCTTCAGGGATAAAAAACCTTTTTTTAATAAGGTTTGGTTCAAATCTTCTCTTAGTTTTATTCATTGCTTTAGAAACATTATTTCCAACTAAAACTTTTTTTCCAGAAATTTCACAAACTTTTGACATAATCAAGTCTTTTAAACAGGCTGCAAATTAACAACATTTTTGGAGTATTGCCAAATTTTTTAATCTCTAGTTAATAATTCTGAAAATAATAGTTCTAAAGCTTTATTTACAGTCTTATTAATATTTTTCTCTCTATTTTTTCCAAAATTAAATTCAAAAGATTTTACATCGTGTGGGGTTGCAATAGAGATAAATATCTTTCCAATTGGTTGGTTAGAATCTCCTTTGGATGGACCCGCATTTCCTGTTGTTGAAATAGCATAATCAGTATTCATTTTTTTCTTAATTTCAATAGCCATTTCATTAGCTACATTTGAACTAACAACAGAATACTTTTTAATAGTCTCTGGTTTCACACACAATATATTTTTCTTAATCAAAGAACTGTAAGCCACAACACAACCTTTAAAATATTTAGATGCTCCAGCAAAAGATGCGAAACGAGATGCCAACATTCCACCAGTTAAACTCTCAGCAAGACTTAAAGTTTGATTAGACTTAATGAGTTTTTTTCCAATTTCACTTTCAATTGGATTGAGAGTTTCATAACCAATTATAATATTTCCTAATATTTTATAAAGATGAGAAATTAAATCATCCATCTTTTCTTCTAAAATAGATTTTTGATTTCCCTTTCCTAATAATCTTAGTCTCACCCGGCCTAAATTTGGCAAATATGCAAGTTTAAAATTTGTTGGAATATTCGATTCAAAATCTTTTAATTTTTTTGCAATGTAACTTTCTCCTTTTCCGTAAGTAATTAAGGTTTTGGTAATTATTACAGGACATTTAAAATCTTTTTGAATTTGTGGAATTATAAAATCTGTAACCATAGATTTCATTTCATATGGAACACCTGGTAGAGATATAAAAAGAGTATTTTCAGCTTTAATACTCATTCCTGCCGCGGTGCCGTAAAGGTTAGGAATAAGCTTTGCTTTTGATGGTAAAAATGCTTGATTTCTATTTAAATCATTAATTGGATTATCAACAAATTTTTTGAAAAGCTTTTCAATATGTCTTAATATCTCAGGGTTATGAACTAATTCATCATCAAAAAACTCACAAAATGAATCTTTAGTAATATCATCATTAGTAGGACCTAATCCACCTGTAATTATGGCAATATCACAGTTGTTTTGAGAATCTTTCAAGCTTGATAAAATCGCTTTTTTGGAATCGCCAATTGAAACAATTTTTGTAACCTCAATTCCAATTTTAATTAATTCCTTTGAAATAAAAGCAGAGTTTGTATCAATAATTTGACCTATTAGAATTTCATCACCAATTGTAATAATATGAGCATTCATACATTATTTAATTTTAATTGAAAAACATTCTCTATCATTTAGAAAACCAACTAAATTGTCATTTTCAATAACCTTAGCCACACCAGAGGGGGTTCCAGTAAAAATAACATCTCCAATTTTTAAAGTAAAATATTTAGAAATCTCAGAAATTAATTCATCAATATTCCATAACATATTAGAAGTATTTCCTGTTTGAACAATATATCCGTTCTTTTCAAGTTTAAAATCAATATTATTTAAATCCTCTATTTCATTTTTATTTATCCAATTACCAATCAAAGCTGATCCATCAAAGGCTTTTGACTTCTCCCACGGTAATCCTCTTTTTTTTAAAGTAATTTGAAGGTCTCTTGCTGTAAAATCAACTCCCAATCCAATTTTGTCGTAATACTTATGAGAAAATTTTGGAGAAATTGACTTTCCAAGTCTGTTTATCTGAACAATCACTTCGATTTCGTGATGAACGTCATTAGAATAACTTGGAATAAAAAAAGGTTGGTTTTTGTGAATAATTGAAGTCTCGGGTTTAAGAAAAATAACTGGAGAATCTGGTCTTTCGTTTTCTAACTCAATAATGTGTTCAACATAATTTCTGCCTACACAAATAATTTTCATAATTATAGCTTATTATTTAACTTATTTAACCTCAGTTGAGTTAAAACTTTTTTTGTATACATTGGGAAATCTGCATTTAATAACCATCCAAAATATCCAGATTCATTTTCTAAAATATAATCTACAGTTTTTCCTTTGTGTTTTCCAAAAGAAAAACATGGAATATCGTCCTCATTATATTTTATGAAACCTGCCAAATCAACATTTTTTCCTCTTTTTGAAAATTCAGACAAAAAACTAACATCACTTTTTAAATCATCATACTTATCAATTTGTGATTCTAAAACTTCAAAAGTTGCCATAGTATCAGCTTTTGAAGAATGGGCATTTTGAAGAGATTTTCCACAATAAAATTGATAAGCAGCGCTCAAGGTTCTTTGTTCCATTTTATGAAAAATAGTCTGAACATCTATTGTTAAAATATTTTCTAAACTAAAATCTATTTTTGATCTTAAAAGCTCTTCAGCTAACAATGGAATATCAAACTTATTTGAATTAAATCCTGCTAAATCACAATTATGAATCATCGCTTTTATATCTGGTGCAATAATCTTAAAATTGGGTTCATTCTTAACAATATCATTTGTAATTCCATGAATATTAGAAGCTTCAGAGGGAATAGGGATCCCTGGATTTACTAACCAAGTTTTAGATTCTTTATTACCATTTGGAAATACTTTAAGAATTGATATTTCAACAATTCTATCTAACGAAACATTAACTCCGGTAGTTTCTAAGTCAAAAAAACATATAGGTTTTGAAATTTTTAAATTCATTTATTTATATATCATTTGCTGATTTAAAAATTAAATAGACATACTAGACTCCCAGTTCTCAATTAAATCTTTAATTCTTTTTATAAACATTCCTCCCATTGCACCATTAACAATTCTGTGATCAAAACTATGAGATAAAATAATTTTGTTTCTAATACCAATAAAATCCCCATGATTAGTTTCAATTACTGAGGGTGACTTTCTAATTGCTCCAAAAGCTAAAATACCTACTTGAGGCTGATTAATAATTGGTGTTCCCATTAAGGTTTCAAAAACACCTACATTACTAATAGTATAAGTTCCACCATTTACCTCCTCAGGCTCTAATTGACCACTTCTTGACCTAGTAGCTAAATCATTAACTTTTTTTACTAGACCTGTTAAACTTAATTGATCAGCATTCTTAATAACAGGAACTATTAGGCTTCCATCTGATAAAGCAGTAGCCATTCCTATATTTATATCTTTTTTCTTAATTACGTTGTATTTATCCAAACTAGAATTTAGAATAGGAAACTCTTTTAAAACTTGAGCAACTAACATAATAAAAATAGGAGTGAATGTAATCTTTTCACCCTCCCGATCATTGAATATTTTTTTATTCTTTTCTCTCCAATTCCATATTTTAGTAATATCTGCTTCAATAAAGGCTTGGACATGAGCTGACTCTTTTTGACTATGCATCATATGATCCGAAATCAACTTTTCCATTCTACTCATTTCATAAACACCATCAGAATTTTTTTCAACAAAATCAGTTCTATCTATATTCAGAACATTTGATTCATCACCATTTCTTTGAGATAAATAATATAATAAATCATTTTTTGTAACTCTACCATTTTTTCCAGTACCCTTAATTTTTTCTAAATCTGATTCAATTAATCCTTCTTTTTTTGCAATATTCCTAACTAATGGTGAATAACTTTTATTATTTGAATATTCTTTTGGAACTTCTATAATTTTCTTTGCGTTTGAAATTAAAATTTTTGTTTCATCTTTGATAGATTCTGTTTTCTTAGCCTTATCTAAATTTATTTCTTCCTTTATTAGATTATCGGTTTCAATAATAGCTAATGGGTGTCCAACCTTAACAACATCATTAACTTTACATAATTTTTCAATTAAGACTCCGGAAACATCACTTGGCACCTCTGAATCAACTTTATCAGTAGCAATTTCAACAACAAGATCATCAACATTAATTTTATCACCAATGTCTTTTAACCAACTAATAACAGTTGCTTCTTCAACACTTTCTCCCATTTTAGGTAATATAAGTTGAACTTTAGACATTATATTATTTTTTTAATTTTTTATAAAAATATCAAATAATAAACTAAGAAATATTTTTAATTGAATTTTCAAAAGGAATTCTTTTGATGATACTTCTACCTAAGGTGACTTCATCCGTAAATTCTAACTCGTTTCCAACAGAAACTCCTCTGGCAATTGTAGTTATTTTAATTTCCGAATCTTCTAGTTGCTTATAAATATAAAAATTAGTTGTATCCCCTTCCATTGTAGCGCTTAAGGCAAAAATTAGTTCAGAAATGTGATCTGAATTTACTTTTTTAATCAAAGAAGAAATATTTAGTTGATTTGGACCAATTCCCTCAACTGGAGATATCTTTCCTCCTAAAACATGATAAATACCATTAAATTGACCTGTACTTTCAATAGCCATAACATCTCGAATATCCTCTACAACACAAATAATTGATTTATTTCTTTTATTATTTGAACAAATTTCACACAGTTTATTGTCTGAAATATTATGACAACTTTCACATAAAATAACATTATCTATCAATTCAATTAGTGAGCTCGTTAAATCTTTAGTTTGAGAATTAGGTTGCTGTAATAAAAATAAAACTAAACGCAATGCTGTTCTTTTACCAATTCCAGGTAATTGAGACATTTCACTTACTGCGTGCTCAAGTAATTTTGAAGAAAAATTCATTTTATAAATATACCACTACATTTTATAAGAACCATAAATTAGTATATTTGATTAACGACTTCAAAATGAGTTCATCAATTATTCTTACGGTCATTTTTCTGTACTTTTTGGGGCTTTTTATTATTTCTAATTTAACAACAGGCAACGACGATAATCAAACTTTTTTTTCTGCAAATAAAGAATCTCCCTGGTATTTAGTTGCTTTTGGAATGGTAGGAGCATCTCTTTCCGGAATAACTTTTATTTCTGTACCAGGAGACATTGGCTCTACCCAATTTACGTACTTTCAAGTTGTACTTGGTTATCTGTTTGGATACTTTGTAGTTGCCTTACTTCTATTACCTATTTATTACAAATTAAACCTAACTTCTATTTATGAATATTTGAAGGTTCGTTTTGGCAAAGTAAGTCATAAAACCGGAGCATTTTTCTTTTTTCTTTCAAGAATAACAGGAGCATCTTTTAGATTGTATTTAGTTGCTATAGTACTACAACAGTTTGTTTTTAATGAATTAAATATTCCATTCGAAATAACTGTTGTACTTTCTGTATTACTTATATGGATATATACATTTAGAGGTGGTATTAAAACAATCGTTTGGACTGATACATTACAAACTAGCTTTATGATCGTTTCAGTTATTTTATCTATTTATTTAATTAATCAAAGTTTAAACTGGACATTTATTGACTTTATAAATTCTGATGAACTTAAGACTTACTCAAATTTTCTTGTAACTGATAGTTTTTTAGAAAAAAATTATTTTTTAAAATCTTTTATCGGAGGAATGTTTATTACAATTTGCATGACAGGATTGGATCAAGATATGATGCAGAAAAATCTGACCTGTAAATCATTGAAAGAAGCTCAAAAAAATATGATTGTTTTTAGTATAGTCTTAGTTGTTGTAACATTCATATTTTTATTATTAGGAGCACTTTTATTCATATATTCAGAAAAATTTGGCATTATGATTCCTAAACTTAATGGTTCCACTAATACAGATTTATTGTTTCCTGAAATTGCCTTAAATAGTAATCTAGGAAATTTAATAGGGATAACTTTTTTATTAGGACTAATAGCAGCAGCATATAGTAGCGCAGACAGTGCTTTAACTTCACTAACTACATCATATTGTGTAGATATTATTGATATAAAAGACAAAACCCAAGAATACCAAACTAAAATAAGAAAAAGAGCTCATCTGGTTATGAGTTCAATTCTAGTTTTAGTCATAATAATTTTTGATAATTACTTGAACAGGAGTGTAATTGATGGTCTTTTAGTTTTGGCTGGTTACACTTACGGTCCACTACTTGGATTATTTTCATTTGGTATTTTCACTAATTATAAAGTAAATGATCAATATGTTTGGATAGTGACGATTTTTTCAGTCATATTGGTATCCTTTTTAGCTAATTTAGATCCTAGTTATTTAGGTGGGTATAAAATTGGATACGAATTACTACCAATTAATGGTTTAATAACTTTTTTAGGATTAATACTGATTCGTAGAAAGTAAAACTAAAGTACACGCCTCAATATATTTTATTGAGTTTTTATCCAAAATTCTATATAAATCAAGGTTTTCGGTTCCAGGATTAAAAATAACTCTTTTGGGTTTTAAGGAAATTATAAAATCATAATATTCTTTTTGTCTAAACTTGTTTAAGTATAATGTTACGGTGTGAACATTATCTAAATTTATTATTTTATTTTCAATAACAACTTTACCTATTTTTCCAGCTTTAGATCCAAGCGCTGTTACTTGAAAATTATTTAGCAATAATTTTTTTACTGCAATATTTGAATATCTATCAGGGTTTAATGAAGCTCCTAACACTAAAGTTTTTTTTACCATCTTATAATAACAGATCCCCAAGTAAATCCTGCCCCAAAAGCTGCTAACACAACTAAATCATTTTCTTTTATTTTTCCTTGTTCCCAAGCTTCTGTTAATGCAATTATTATTGACGCAGCTGTTGTATTCCCATAGCTCATGATATTGTTATAAACTTTATTGTCAGGAAGTTGAAATTTTCTCTGTATAAATTGTGATATACGTAAATTTGCTTGATGTGGAATTAACATGTCAATATCATCCTTATGTAAATTATTTGCTTCCAAACCCTCAATAATTACCTCTGAAAATCGAGAAACAGCATTTTTAAAAACGAATTGTCCGTTCATATACGGATAATATGATTGATCCTCAGGATCATTTTCTGCAATTATTTCAGGAACCCAACGGCCAGTGTGTGGTCCATCTAACATTAATTCTCTAGCATGTTTACCTTCAGAATGAAGGTGAGATGACAAAACACCTTTACTTTTTTCTTCACATCTCGAAAGAACAGCAGCTCCAGCACCATCACCGAAAATGACAGTCACCCCTCTACCTCTTGTTGATTTCTCTAAACCACCCGAATGGTTTTCAGATCCGATAACTAAAATATTTTTATACATTCCTGTTTTTATAAACTGATCTGCAACAGACAATGAATAAACAAATCCTGAACATTGATTTCTAACATCTAAAGCACCAATTGTGGGGATACCAAGCATATCCTGAACACGAACTCCTCCACCTGGAAAATACATATCTGGACTAAGAGTTGCAAAAATGATAAAATCAATTTCTTCCTTTTTAAGGCCCGATCTTTCAATTGCTATTTTTGAAGCTTTAACAGCCATTGTTGAAGTTGTATCATCAGTTTTAGGGTCAATCCAACGTCTTTCCTTAATTCCAGTTCTTTCCTGAATCCATTCATCGTTAGTATCTAATATTTTAGATAAATCATTATTTGTAACTACATTTTCGGGAAGATAATAACCGAGACCAATTATTTTTGAATTAAACATAATTTTTTAATTGTTGCTGTTGTATTGCAATTTAAATAAAAAATAAATGATTAGCATAGAGTTAGATTACCTATAACTAATGTCAATTTGTCATTGATTAATCTTTGGTATATCATTTGATTTCTAAAGGAAAAACAATTATTATGGCAAAAGGTAAAATTAATGTATCAGTTGAAAATATATTTCCGTTAATTAAAAAATTTCTCTATAGTGATCATGAAATATTTCTTCGCGAATTGATTTCAAATGCTACTGACGCAACATCAAAGCTTAAACACCTGAGTAGTATAGCAGAAAATAAAATTAAAATTGATAACCCAATTATTGAAATTAAAGTTGATAAAAAAGGTAAAAAATTACATATTATTGATCAAGGTATTGGAATGACATCTGATGAAGTAAAAAAATACATTAATCAAGTAGCTTTTTCTGGAGCTGAAGAATTTTTGGAAAAATATAAAGATTCCGCAAAAGATACAGGAATTATTGGTCATTTTGGTCTTGGTTTCTATTCAGCTTTTATGGTTGCTGAAAAAGTTGAAATAATTACTAAATCTTATAAAAACGAAAATGCCGCCCATTGGATATGCGATGGTTCTCCAGAATACTCTCTGTCTAAAAGTAATAAAAAAGATAGAGGAACCGAGATTATTTTACATATAGACAAAGATTCCAAAGAGTTTTTAGAAGAACAAAGGATTAAAACTCTTCTTTCAAAATATAATAAGTTTATGCCTGTTCCTATTAAATTTGGAACTAAAGAAATAACTAAAAAAGAAGGTGAGGGTGATAATGAAAAAGAAATAAAAGAAACAGTTGATGATATTATTAACAATCCCAATCCAGCATGGACAAAGACTCCCTCAGAACTAGATGAGAATTCTTACAAAGAATTTTATAGAGAATTATATCCTATGCAATTTGAAGAACCTCTTTTTAATATCCATTTAAATGTTGATTATCCATTTAATCTTACTGGAATACTATACTTTCCTAAAATTTCAAATGATATAAATGTTCAAAAAGACAAAATTCAACTTTATCAGAATCAAGTTTTTGTAACCGATAATGTTGAAGGCATTGTTCCTGAATTCTTAACTCTTTTGAGAGGAGTAATAGATTCTCCTGACATTCCACTAAATGTTTCTAGAAGCTATTTACAGGCTGATGGAGCTGTAAAAAAAATAAGCAATTATATTACCAGAAAGGTTGGTGACAAATTAAATTCCCTTTTCACTAAAGATCGTAAAGAATTTGAAAAAAAATGGAATGACATAAAAGTTGTAATTGAATATGGGATGCTTAGTGAGGAAAAGTTTTATGACAAAGCTCAGAAGTTTGCTCTTTACCCTACTGTAAATGAAGAATTCTTAACTTTTGAAGAATTAAAAGAGAAAATTTCTAAAACACAGACTGACAAAGATGGAAAATTAGTTGTTCTTTACGCTTCAAATAAAAACGAACAACACCCATATATTGAAACTGCCAAAGTAAAAGGATATGAAGTTTTATTACTTGACTCTCCTATAATTAGTCATCTTATACAAAAGATAGAAACTAGTAATGATAAAATTACATTTTCAAGAGTAGATGCCGATGTGATTGATAATTTAATTAAAAAAGAGAGTGAAGAAATTTCTAAATTAGATGAAAAACAAAAAGAAAAACTAAAATCAATCATTGAAGAAACTGTTCCAAAAGAAAAATATACAGTTCAATTAGAAGCGATGGATAGTAATGCTGCACCATTTATAATTACATTTCCAGAATTTATGAGAAGAATGAAAGAAATGCAACAAAGTGGTGGAAATAGTATGTTTGGCAATATGCCCGAAATGTACAATTTGATTATCAATGTCAATAATCCAATAAACTCAGAAATACTAAATGCTAAGAACAAAGGAAAAAAAGAAAGGTTAATTAATCAATCTTTAGACCTAGCAAAATTATCTCAAAACTTATTAAAAGGAGAAGATTTAACCTCTTTTATTAAAAGAAGTATAGATTTAATTAAATAAGTGGATGAAAACTGTAAATGTATATATCATGGGTATAATTTATTTATACCTTGGTATATTACATTTTACTAATACAGAATTTTATTACCCTTATATGCCAAAATTTTTACCATTCCATTGGGAGTTAATAATAGCTAGTGGAATTGCCGAAATTATTTTAGGAATCGGAGTACTATTCGAAAGATCTAGAAATTATAGTTTGTGGGGTATTGTATTAATGCTAATAGCTTTCCTCCCTGTTCATATCAATATGCTTATTCCTGAAAATAGTTTAGGAAATTCACTATCTGCACTAATTTTTAGAATTTTTATTCAATTTGTATTAATTTTTTGGGCCTGGAAAAATATTAAATAAATGATTTATTTTTTTGTAAAATAAATTTTAGCATATTTACAAACCAAATAATTCTACTTTGAAGAACTTTTTTTTGTTTTTGACATTTCTGTTTTTTAGTTGCTCAAACTCAAATGAGGAAATGAATATAAATCTTTCAATAGATGGGTTCAAAAAAGGAAACGTTTATTTACAAAAAATTCAGGACTCAGCACTTGTAAATATTGATTCTGTTTTTGTTCAAAATGGTAACATAATCAAATTAAAACATAAGATTAGTTCTCCTGAAATTTTTTACATAAACTTAGATATATCAAACAGTGAAAAAAGAATAGAATTTTTTGGTGAGAAAGGGGATATATTAATAAAAACAAATCTTAAAAAATTTAACTCTGAATTTGAAATTACAGGATCATTTAATGATTCCGTTTATCGAAATTATTTGAAAATTATCAAACAATTTAACTACAATAGATTAGATTTAATCAAACAATCAATTAATAAATCCCAAAAAAAAGAATTAGATAGTGTAATAGTAATCGAGGAAAAAATTGAAAATTTAAATAAAAGACAGTATTTATATAGTTTGAACTTTGCCGTTACTAACAGTAATAGTCACGTATCTCCCCTTATTGCATTAAACGAATTTTCCAAAAACAAAGTACTGCTAGACACAATAATAAAATCTTTAAATAAAGAAATTTTGATTTCAAAATACGGAAAGAGATTGAAAGCTACTTTAAATAAAATTGATGATCTATAATTTATTAAAGGACTCTACTAAAATATTAGCTTTTTTCGTCAACTCTAAACTAATTTTTTTGTAATGATCTTTTTTGTTTTTGACATCTTTTTGATGAATTTTTTTTATTAATTCATCAAAAACCTTGAAGCAATTATCGATTAGTTTTTCACTTTTTTTTAAATCTTTATCGGAATTTTCTAATTCCCATAAATTAATATTTTGAATAATTTCTCCGATAACATTATTTAAATCTTTCTTTAAGTTTTTTACACTCGCCATTTTATATAATTTAATTTCCGTTATATTTTACAAAATTTCTAGGAGTTTCGTACAAAGTGACTTCTAATTCTTTATCACTATCAATTTTATTTCTTAGAATATTCCATATAAAAATACAAATATTTTCAGCAGTTGGAACCACATTATTAAAATAATCTATATCTAAATTTAAGTTTTTATGATCCAAAACATCTTCAATTTCACTTTTTATAATATCTTTTAATTCCTTTAGATCAATAACCATTCCAGTAATAGGATCTACATTTCCAGTAATATCAACAACTAACTCATAATTATGTCCATGAAAATTAGAATTACTACATACACCAAATACGTCCATATTTTTATCATCACTCCAATCTTGAACAAATAATCTGTGAGCTGCATTAAAATGAGCTTTTCTACTAACTTTTACTTTCATTTATTAAAATTTTTATAAAATTTTTCAAAAATTATTTTAAACCAAATTGTATATAAATCTGAATTGGTAATTATATCATTTTTTAAAAAATCTAAATTAACCCATTTCCAGTCCATAACTTCTAATTTATTAATTGATGGATCATCATTATAATAACCAAATAAAACATGATCAAATTCATGCTCTGTTAAACCGTTATCAAATTTGGCTCGATAAACAAAGGACAATAAAGAATCTAGTTTAGTTTCAAAACCCATCTCTTCTTTTAATCTTCTAGCGCCAGCATCTAAAACAGACTCTCCGTCTCTAGGATGACTACAACAAGTATTTGTCCATAAAGCTGGTGAGTGGTATTTACTTAATGCTCTTTGTTGAATTAAAAGTTCGTTATTGTCATTTAAAATAAAAACAGAAAAAGCTCTATGTAAAACAGCTTTTTTATGAGCTTCAATTTTTTCCATCAAACCAAGTTGATTGTCATGTTTATCAACCAAAATCACCATTTCATTCATTAATCAAAGTTACAAAATTTCAAATATTTTAATATAGTTTATGAAAAAACAACACTATTTTTAAACAATATTTAAAATATGGGTTTTAAAGAAGAAATTTATAAAAGAAGAACATTCGGAATTATATCACATCCAGATGCAGGAAAGACAACTCTAACAGAAAAACTTCTGCTGTTTGGCGGGGCTATTCAGGAGGCTGGAGCGGTAAAATCTCACAAAATAAAGAAAGGAGCTGCAAGTGACTTTATGGAAATTGAAAGACAAAGAGGTATTTCTGTTTCAACGTCAGTTTTAGCATTCAACTACAAAGAAAAAAAAATAAATATATTAGACACACCTGGGCACAAAGATTTTGCTGAAGACACTTTCAGGACATTAACCGCTGTAGACAGTGTTATAGTGGTTATAGATGTAGCAAAAGGGGTGGAAGAACAAACTGAAAAACTTGTTGAAGTTTGCAGAATGAGAGAAATTCCAATTATAGTTTTTATTAATAAACTAGATAGGGAAGGTAAAGACGCATTTGATTTATTGGATGAATTAGAAAAAAAATTAAAATTTAAAGTTTGCCCACTTAGTTTTCCAATAGGAATGGGTTATGACTTTCAAGGTATATATAATATATGGGAAAATAATTTAATGCTTTTTAAAGAAGAGAATAAACAAAAAATATCTAAAACAACTAATATATCAGATTTAGATGATTCTAGGTTAACAGAATTTATTGGAGAAATTGCCTCTGAAAAACTAAAAGAAGAAGTGAATATAGTTCGCGAGGTTTATCCAAATTATAACCAATCTGAATATTTAAATTGTAAACAACAACCAGTTTTTTTTGGATCAGCTTTAAATAATTTTGGAGTAAAAGAATTACTTGATTGTTTTATATCTATAGCTCCATCTCCATTACCTAAAGAGAGTAACGAAAGACTAATAAAACCAGAGGAGACAAGTTTTTCTGGATTTATATTTAAAATACATGCTAATATGGATCCAAAACATCGTGATAGATTAGCTTTTATTAAAATTGTATCAGGGATTTTCAAAAGAAACAAACCTTACAATCATGTGAGGATTAATAAAAATTTTAAATTTAGTAGTCCAAATGCTTTTTTTGCAGAAAAAAAAGCAATCATTGATCAATCATACCCGGGTGATATAGTAGGAGTTCATGATTCTGGCAACTTTAAAATAGGAGATTCTTTTTCAGAGGGAGAAAAAATTAATTTTAAAGGTATTCCGAATTTTTCACCTGAACATTTCCGATTTATAAATAATAAAGACCCAATGAAGTCTAAACAATTAGCTAAAGGAATTGATCAATTAATGGATGAAGGGGTTGCTCAGTTATTTATATTAGAAATGAATGGAAGAAAGGTGATTGGAACTGTTGGAGCACTTCAATTCGAAGTAATTCAATACAGATTAGAACATGAATATGGTGCTAAATGTTCATATGAAAATATTAATATTTTTAAAGCATGTTGGATTGAAAATCAACAAAAATCCAATATTGAATATAATGAATTTAAAAAGTTGAAAAATAAATTTTTAGCGAAAGATAAAGATCAAAACATTGTGTATTTAGCTGACTCGTCTTTTTCGTTGGAAATGACTAAGCAAAAATTTCCGTCACTTGAATTTCATTATAAATCTGAATTTTAGTTATGCCTCGCCAGTAGGACCAAAATTTAGATTAATTGATTGTTGCTTGTCATAATCTTTAATAACTCCATTAGATTTTTCAAATCTAGAAATATTTTCGCTTAAAGCTTTAGAAAATCTTTTAGCATGTTGAGGAGTTAAGATAATTCTTGATTTTACTTTAGCCTTTGGAACTCCAGGCATAATGTTTATAAAATCAACAACAAATTCAGATATAGAATGATTTATTAAAGCTAAATTAGAATAAGTTCCTTGAGCTAAATTTTCATCTAGCTCAAGGTTTATATTTGCTTTTTTATTAGAACCACTACTCATTATAAATTAATCTTTTTAGCAGCCAATAATTCTTCATATTCATCAGTATATCCAACAATTATGTCATTGAAATTTCTATTTCCAGTACCAGCAGGGATTTTATGGCCAACTATAACATTTTCTTTTAAGCCTTCTAATCCATCTACTTTACCATTAACAGCAGCTTCATTTAAAACCTTGGTTGTCTCTTGAAATGATGCTGCAGAAATAAATGATTTGGTTTGTAAAGAAGCTCTAGTTATACCTTGTAAAATTGGAGTTGCGGTAGCATTTACAGCATCTCTAGATACAACTAAATCCTTATCTTCACGTTTCATAATTGAATTTTCATCTCTTAATTCTCTGGCACTAACTATTTGGCCTTCTTTAAAATTTTCAGATGCTCCAACTGACTCCACAATTTTTTTACTAAATAAATTATCGTTTTCTTTAATAAAATCATTTTTGTGAATCAATTGACCTTCAAGGAATGTAGTATCTCCAGAATCTTGAATTTTAACTTTCTGCATCATCTGTCTAATTAAAACTTCGAAATGTTTGTCATTAATTTTTACACCTTGTAGTCTATAAACTTCCTGAACTTCATTAACTAAATATTGTTGAACAGCTGAGGGACCCTTAATATTTAAAATATCATTAGGTGTTATTGAACCATCAGATAATGGCATTCCTGCTTTAACAAAATCATTTTCCTGAACCAAAATTTGATTAGATAGTTTAACTAGATATTTTTTAATTTCTCCTGTCTTAGATTCTACAATTATTTCTCTATTTCCTCTCTTAATTTTTCCAAAACTAACTACACCGTCAATTTCACTAACAACTGCTGGGTTTGAGGGGTTTCTAGCCTCAAAAAGTTCAGTAACCCTAGGAAGACCTCCTGTAATATCACCAGATTTTGCAGATTTTCTTGGAATTTTAACTAATATCTTTCCTTCTTTTACTTTTTCTCCATCATTAACCATTAAATGAGATCCAACAGGCAGATTATAAGTTCTTAAATTTTTACCTTTTTTATCATTGATTAACAAAGTAGGAACAATTTTTTTATTTCTAGATTCAGAAATAACTTTTTCCTTAAATCCAGTTTGTTCATCAATTTCCACTTGATAAGTAACACCTTGTTCAATATTTTCATATTCAATAACACCACCAAATTCAGAAATAATAACACCGTTATATGGATCCCACTGACAAACAACATCACCTTTACTTAATTTTTGTCCATCTTCAATAAGGATACTAGATCCGTAAGGAATGATGTTTGTACTTAAAACAACTCCAGTTTTTTTATCGAGTAGTTTTAATTCACATGTCCTTGAAATAACGACATTGATGATGTTTCCTTCTGAATCTTTACTCTTAACAGTGTTTAGATCGTCTATTTCAGCTATACCATCAAATTTAACTAATAACTTGTTTTCTTCGGAAATATTTCCTGCAATTCCACCCACATGGAATGTTCTTAAAGTTAATTGAGTTCCTGGCTCACCAATAGATTGAGCTGCCACTACTCCAACTGCTTCACCGTTTTGAACCATCTTACCTGTAGCGAGATTTCTACCATAACATTTAGCACATATACCTCTTGGTGCTTCACAAGTTAGCGGAGATCTAACTTCAACTTTTTCAATATTAGTTCTTTCTATTTTTTTAACTATTTCTTCAGAAATTTCAACTCCAGAATGGATAATAATTTCATTAGAAACTGGATGATAAATATCATGTAAAGAAACTCTACCTAAAATTCTTTCACCAAGAGATTCTACTACTTCATCATTCTTTTTTAAAGCTTCTACAGAAATTCCTCTAAGAGTGTTACAATCATCAATTTTCACTATAACATCTTGAGCAACATCAACTAATCTTCTAGTTAAATACCCTGCATCGGCAGTTTTTAAAGCTGTATCCGCTAAACCTTTTCTTGCTCCGTGAGTAGAAATGAAATATTCCAAAATTGATAACCCTTCTTTAAAATTCGAAAGAATAGGGTTTTCAATAATTTCTCCTCCGCTAGAACTGGCTTTTTTTGGTTTAGCCATAAGACCTCTCATCCCAGTAAGCTGACGTATTTGTTCTTTAGATCCTCTAGCTCCTGAATCAAGCATCATAAATACAGAATTAAACCCTTGTTTATCATCACTAATTCTTTTCATTGCTAACTCCGTTAGAGTAGCATTAGCTGAAGTCCACACATCAATGACTTGATTATATCTCTCATTATTTGTTATTAGACCCATATTATAATTAGCTATAATTGAATCCACTTCAACATTTGCGTCTGAAATCATTTCGTGTTTCTCTGGTGGAATAATAATATCTCCTAAACTAAACGAGAGACCTCCTTTGAACGCAAAAGAGAATCCCATATCTTTAATTTTATCTAAAAAGTCTGCAGTTTGTGGAACACTTGTAACTTTAAGAATATTTCCAATAATATCTCTAAGAGATTTTTTAGTTAAAACTTCATTAATAAAACCTGCCTGCTCTGGGACAACTTGATTAAACAAGACCCTTCCAACTGTCGTTTCAATAATTTTAAAAACAAGTTCTCCTGATTCATCAAAATCTTTTGCTCTTATCTTGATCATTGCATTCAACTCGACTATTTCTTCATTGTAAGCAATGTTAACTTCTTCTGAAGAATAAAAAGTTAATCCTTCACCTTTAACTTTATATTCATCTGTAGATTTCAATAATTTAGTCATATAATATAATCCTAAAACCATATCTTGAGAAGGAACCGTTATAGGGGACCCATTAGCTGGATTTAAAATATTATGAGAGGCTAACATCAATAATTGAGCCTCAAGAATAGCTTCAGGACCCAACGGAAGATGAACTGCCATCTGATCTCCATCAAAATCAGCATTAAAAGCAGTACATACTAAAGGATGCACCTGTATAGCCTTTCCTTCAATCAAACTAGGTTGGAAAGCTTGGATACCGAGCCTGTGGAGAGTTGGTGCTCTATTTAATAAAACTGGATGACCTTTTAAAACGTTTTCAAGAATATCCCAAACTAAAGGTTCTCGTCTATCAATAATTTTTTTTGCTGATTTTACTGTTTTAACTATTCCTCTTTCAATTAATTTTCTAATTATAAAAGGTTTGTAAAGTTCTGCTGCCATATTTTTTGGCAAACCGCATTCGTATAATTTTAGTTCAGGACCTCCTACAATAACTGATCTAGCTGAATAATCAACTCTTTTACCGAGAAGGTTCTGACGAAACCTACCTTGTTTTCCCTTGAGGGAGTCTGACAAAGACTTTAATGGACGATTAGCATCTGTTTTAACTGCTGAAGATTTTCTAGTATTATCGAAAAGAGAATCTACAGATTCTTGTAACATTCTTTTTTCATTTCTTAAAATTACTTCAGGAGCTTTAATTTCAACCAATCTTTTCAATCTGTTATTTCTGATTATAACTCTTCTATATAAATCATTTAAATCAGAGGTAGCAAATCTTCCACCGTCTAGTGGAACTAATGGACGAAGTTCTGGTGGAATAACAGGAATGGCTTTTAAAACCATCCACTCAGGCTTATTTTCTTTATTAATGTTAGCTTCTTTAAAAGATTCTACAACTTGAAGTCTTTTTAAAGCCTCCATTTTTCTTTGTTTAGAAGACTCCGTATTAGCCTTATGTCTTAATTCATAAGAAAGCTCATTTAAATCAATTCTGGAAAGAAGTTCTATTAAACATTCCGCACCCATTTTAGCAATAAACTTATTTGGATCTTCGTCATCTAAAAATTGATTTTCTTGGGGGAGATTATCTACTATATTTATATATTCTTCTTCGGACAGAAAGTCCATTTTGTTTACAGGTTCTCCCTCAAGGTTGACAGCTAAACCCGCTTGAATAACTACATATCTTTCATAATATATAATCATATCAAGTTTTTTTGAAGGCAAGCCTAATAAATAACCAATTTTGTTTGGTAAAGATCTAAAATACCAAATATGAGCTACTGGCACCACTAAGTTAATGTGGCCGACTCTATCTCGTCTAACCTTTTTTTCTGTAACTTCAACACCACACCTATCACAAATAATCCCTTTATATCTAATTCTTTTGTACTTACCACAAGCACATTCATAATCTTTAACAGGTCCAAATATTCTTTCACAAAACAAACCGTCTCTTTCAGGTTTATGTGTTCTATAATTAATAGTTTCTGGCTTTAAGATTTCTCCCCTTGAAGAAGCTAAAATAGTTTCAGGAGAGGAAAGTCCTATAGATATTTTTGAAAATTTCTGGGATTTATTAATTTCAATTTTTCTTGACATAATATATCGTGTTTTTTTATTCTTCTAGTCTAATATCTAGACCAAGACCTTTAAGTTCGTGCATTAATACGTTGAATGACTCTGGTAAACCAGGGTTAGGCATTGTTTCACCTTTAACTATGGCTTCATAAGCCTTAGCTCTTCCCTGAACATCATCAGATTTTATAGTCAAAATTTCTTGAAGAGTGCTTGATGCACCATAAGCTTCAAGTGCCCAAACTTCCATTTCACCAAATCTTTGTCCACCAAATTGAGCTTTACCACCCAATGGTTGCTGAGTAATTAATGAATACGGTCCAATTGATCTTGAATGCATTTTATCGTCAACCATGTGACCTAATTTTAACATGTATATAACACCAACTGTAGCCGGCTGGTCAAACCTTTTTCCAGTTCCGCCATCATATAAATAAGTATGTCCAAATTTAGGAACGCCTGCTTCATCTGTTAGTTCATTAATTTGCTCTAATGTAGCTCCATCAAAAATTGGAGTAGAAAACTTTCTCCCTAATTTGAGTCCAGCCCAACCAAGAACAGTCTCATAAATTTGTCCTATATTCATTCGAGATGGCACACCAAGGGGATTCAAAACTATATCTACTGGAGATCCATCTTCTAAGAAAGGCATATCTTCTTGCCTTACAATTCTGGCAACAATACCTTTATTACCATGTCTTCCCGCCATTTTATCTCCAACCTTAAGCTTTCTCTTTTTAGCGATATAAATTTTAGCTAATTTTAAAATTCCTGGTGGAAGTTCATCACCAACTGAAATTGTAAACTTTTCTCGTCTATGCATTCCCTGAAGATCATTTTCCTTAATTTTATAATTATGTAATAAAGAAACTACCAGACTGTTAGTGTTTTTATCTACAGCCCAAGTGCCAGAAACTATATGAGTATATTCTTCAACTTGGTTAAGCATCTTTAGAGAGTATTTTTTTCCTTTAGGAAGAATTTCTTCACCTAAATCATTAAAAATTCCTTGACATGTCTTTCCGCTTAATATAACATATAGTTTTTCAACTAATTTATTTTTAAGATCTTTAAATTTTTCTTCATATTGTAATTCAAGTTGA
Organism: Cryomorphaceae bacterium; assembly: GCA_003331265.1. Taxonomy (GTDB): domain Bacteria; phylum Bacteroidota; class Bacteroidia; order Flavobacteriales; family Flavobacteriaceae; genus MAG-121220-bin8. Next base: position 59,360 of record QOPV01000004.1, read on the forward strand.
TTTAATACTTCCTTATCTTCAGATCTCTTTCTTTTATCTTTAATAGGTCTAGTAAACAACTTTTTATCAATTACTACTCCATTTAGAGAAGGGGGTGCTTTTAAAGAAGCGTCTTTAACATCTCCTGCCTTATCTCCAAAAATAGCTCTCAATAACTTTTCTTCAGGTGTAGGATCTGATTCACCTTTTGGAGTTATTTTACCTATTAATATATCACCCGGATGAACTTCTGCACCAACTCTAATCATTCCATTCTCATCAAGATTAGATGTAGCTTCTTCACTAACGTTTGGAATATCATTAGTTAATTCTTCCATACCAAGTTTAGTGTCCCTAACATCCAAAGAATACTCATCAATGTGAAGAGAAGTAAAAACATCATCTCTCACAACTTTTTCAGAAATTACAATGGCATCCTCAAAATTATATCCTTTCCAAGGCATAAACGCAACTTTTAAATTTCTACCAAGAGCAAGTTCACCTTTTTGAGTAGCATAACCTTCACACAATACTTGACCTTTAACTACATCATCCCCTTTGGTGACGATAGGCTTTAAATTAATACAAGTACCTTGATTTGTTTTTCTGAATTTAACAAGATTATAGGTTTTTTCATCAATATCAAAACTTGTTAATTTCTGTTCATTTGTAAGTTTATATTTAATGGTAATTTTTTGTGAATCAACATAAATAACCTTACCATCGTAATCAGCATTTATTAAAACTCTTGAATCTGATGCAACCTGTCTTTCAAGACCAGTTCCAACAATTGGAGATTCTGGTCTAAGCAATGGAACCGATTGCCTCATCATATTAGATCCCATTAAAGCTCTATTTGCATCATCATGTTCAAGAAATGGAATTAAAGATGCAGAAATGGATGCAATTTGATTTGGAGCAACATCAGTATAATTGACGTCACTTGGATCAATTACTGGATAATCTGCTTCTTGTCTAGCAATAACTTTTTCCGAGAGAATTTTTCCGTTTTTATCTTTGGGAATATTAGCTTGAGCAATTAACTTTCCTTCCTCCTCTTCTGCACTTAAGTATGCATGATTTTTAAGATCAACTACGCCATTTTCAACTTTTCTGTAAGGGGTCTCGATAAACCCAAGATTATTTACCTTAGCAAAAACCCCTAGTGAGGAAATTAAACCAATATTCGGACCCTCTGGTGTTTCAATTGGACATAACCTTCCATAATGAGTATAATGAACATCTCTAACTTCAAAACCAGCTCTTTCTCTGGATAAACCCCCAGGCCCTAAAGCGGAAAGTCTACGTTTGTGTGTCAGTTCAGCTAATGGATTTGTTTGATCCATAAATTGCGACAATTGATTTGTACCAAAAAATGAATTAATTACAGATGACAATGTTTTTGCATTAATAAGATCAATTGGAGTAAAAACTTCATTATCTCTGACGTTCATTCTTTCCCTAATTGTTCTGGCCATTCTTGACAAACCAACTCCAAATTGAGAAGAAAGTTGTTCACCAACGGTTCTTACCCTTCTATTTGATAAGTGATCAATATCATCAATCTCTGCTTTTGAATTTATTAATTCAATAAGATATTTAATTATTGTAATTATATCTTGTTTAGTCAAGACTAACTTATCCATTTCAATATTGAGCCCTAACTTTTTATTCATTCTATACCTACCCACTTCACCTAAATTGTATCTCTGATCTGAGAAAAACAATTTATCTATAATTCCTCTTGCAGTTTCTTCATCAGGTGGCTCAGCATTTCTTAATTGTCTATAAATATGCTCAACAGCTTCTTTTTCAGAATTTGTGGGATCTTTTTGTAATGTATTGTGAATAATTGCATAATCAGAGAATTGGCCATCAACTTTATGCAAGAGAATTGTCTTAGTATTTGTTTCTAATATTTCTAAAATATTTTCTTTGTCGATAATAACATCCCTATCTAAAATTATTTCGTTTCTTTCTATTGAAACAACTTCACCAGTATCCTCGTCAACAAAATCTTCAAACCAAGAATTTAACACTCTTGCTGCAAGCTTTCTTCCTATATATTTTTTTAAACCAGATTTTGAAACCTTAACTTCTTCTGCCAAATCAAAAATTTCCAAAATATCTTTATCTCTCTCGTAGCCAATAGCTCTAAGTAAAGTTGTAACAGGTAATTTCTTTTTTCTATCAATGTATGCGTACATCACACTGTTAATATCTGTAGCAAACTCAATCCAAGAACCTTTAAAAGGAATAACTCTGGCAGAATATAATTTAGTTCCATTTGCGTGAAATGATTGACCAAAAAACACTCCAGGTGATCTATGTAATTGTGAAACTACAACACGTTCTGCTCCATTAATTATGAATGTTCCACTCGGCGTCATGTAAGGAATTACACCCAAGTAAACATCTTGAACAATAGTTTCAAAATCTTCATGTTCCTCATCTGTACAAAAAAGTTTTAATCTTGCCTTAAGTGGAACGCTGTAGGTTAATCCTCTTTCAATACATTCCTGAATTGAATACCTAGGTGGATCCACAAAATAATCCAAAAATTCTAAAACAAATTGATTTCTTGAGTCAGAAATAGGAAAATTTTCTAAAAAAGTATTAAAAAGACCCTCATCAGTTCTTTCGTCTGATTTGGTTTCTAATTGGAAAAAATCTCTAAATGACTTAACTTGAATATCAAGAAAATCAGGATAATTAGGGATATCAGTAGCTGAAGCAAAGTTTAATCTATTTGTAATATTATGCATTAAAATCAATTTAAATTAAAAGAACGTAAAAAAATTAGGTACAGAGAAATCGCCCAGTTACCCAGAAAATTTTAAATAAAACTAAAACTTTGGAGAATTATTTTAATTCAACCTCAGCTCCAGCTTCTTCAAGTGACTTTTTAAAGCCTTCAGCTTCATCTTTGGAAACTGCTTCTTTAATGTTACTTGGTGCATTATCAACAAGCTCTTTAGCTTCTTTTAAGCCAAGGCCAGTTAATTCTTTTACAAGCTTAACAACAGCTAGTTTTGAACCACCTGCTGCATTTAAAACTACATCAAATTCTGATTTTTCTTCTGTAGCTCCTGCATCACCACCCGCTGCAGGTCCAGCTGAAACTACTGCTGCTGCTGCTGGTTCAATACCATATTCACTTTTAAGAATTTCTGCTAACTCGTTAACTTCTTTAACTGTTAGATTTACTAATTGTTCTGCAAAATCTTTTAAATCTGCCATTTTATAAATATTTATTATTATTATTATTATTATTAATTACTCTTTTCTTTCTCCAAGAGCTGTTAAAACTCCTGAAATTGTTGATCCACCTGATTGTAAAGCGGAAATAAGGTTCTTAGTTGGGGATTGTAAAAGCGATATAACTTCTCCAATTAATTCCTCTCTTGACTTAATATTAGCTAAAATACTAACCTGATCATCTCCAAGGTAAACAGCATCTTCAATAGCAGCTCCCTTTAAAATTGGTTTTTCAGATTTTTTTCTGAACTCCTTTATCAATTTTGCTGGGGAATTACCAACTTCTGAGTACATTAAAGCAGTATTACCTACCAAAACCTGATTTAATTCTCCAAAGTCTTTTTCAGATGCATCCATAGCTTTTGCTAGTAATGTGTTTTTTACAACTGAAAGCTTAACGTTTGCTTTAAAACAAGCTCTTCTTAATTTACTAGTTTCAACAGCGTTTAGACCTGAAGCATCCGTCATGTAAATGTTGGTGTTTTCTGCCAATTCTGCAGTCAACCTTTTTATTACTTTAGATTTTTCTTCTCTTGTCATTTTTATTTTTTTTTACTAAATATTAGTATCAATATTAATACCTGGACTCATAGTACTTGACATAGAAATACTTTTCAAATAAGTTCCTTTTGATGAATTAGGCTTAAGCTTTATTATATTTTGAATTAATTCAAGAGAATTGATATATATCTTATCTGCATCAAATGAAACTTTTCCAATTGAAGCATGGATTATTCCAGTTTTATCGACTCTAAAATCAATTTTTCCAGCTTTAACATCAGAAACTGCTTTGGCAATATCCATTGTAACCGTACCTGTTTTTGGATTAGGCATTAAACCTCTAGGTCCTAAAACTTTTCCCAAAGGTCCTAATTTACCCATAACACTTGGCATAGTAACAATTACATCAACATTAGTCCATCCATCTTTGATCTTCTGTAAATATTCATCAAGACCAACATAATCTGCACCTGCCTCGGTAGCTTCCTTTTCTTTGTCTGGTGTTACAAGAGCTAATACCTTAACATCTTTTCCTGTTCCGTTTGGAAGAGTGACAACTCCCCTTACATTTTGATCAGCTTTTTTAGGATCAACTCCTAATCGAATTGCTAAATCAACAGATGCATCAAAATTAAAATTAGTAACATCCTTCACAATTGATGAGGCTTCTTTTAGAGTGTATGTCTTAGTATTATCAATTTTACTTAAAGCAATTTTACGCTTTTTTGAAATTTTTGTCATAATCTTAAATTAAAAAATTAAAAAGGAGCTTGACCTTTAACTTTAATACCCATAGATCTTGCTGTTCCGGCAATCATTTTCATAGCTGATTCAACTGTAAATGCATTTAAATCAACCATTTTATCTTCGGAAATCAATTTAATTTGATCCCAAGAAACCGTAGCAACTTTACTTCGGTTAGGTTCGCCAGATCCTTTTTTAATCTTAGCCGCTTCCAATAATTGTACTGCTGCTGGAGGTGTTTTAACTACAAATTCAAAAGATTTATCCTTGTAAACTGTAATAGATACAGGTAAAATTTTACCAGGTTTATCTTGAGTTCTTGAATTAAACTGCTTACAAAACTCCATAATATTAACACCGGCAGCTCCTAAAGCAGGACCAACAGGTGGTGAAGGATTGGCAGCACCTCCTCTAATTTGTAACTTCAGTACTTTTTCTATTTCTTTAGCCATTATTAATATTTATTATCTCTTAAATAATTGGAAGCTATTTAAGAAACGATTTATATTGTAACATTTATATTTTCTCTACTTGCATGTACGAAAGTTCTAGTGGAGTCTTTCTCCCAAAAATTTTCACCATGACTTCTAACTTTCTTTTGTCTTCATTAACTTTCTCAACAGTTCCGTTAAAACCGTTAAAAGGTCCATCTATAACTTTAATATTTTCTCCACTAACAAATGGAATAGCTACACTTTCAGTTTCAGTCGATAATTCGTCAACTTTTCCTAACATTCTATTAACTTCAGCTGTTCTTAGAGGAATTGGATCGCCTCCTTTTGTTTCACCTAAAAATCCAATTACATTTGGAAGAGCTTTTATAATATGGGGTATTTCCCCAGAAAGATTAGCTTTTATCATAATGTAACCAGGGAAATAAACCTTTTCTTTATTTATTTTTTTACCTTTTCTAATTTGAACAACCTTTTGAGTGGGAACCAACATCTCTTCGACTAGGTGTGAAAAACCAAGTCTATTAATTTCAGATTCCATGTAGGATCTTATTTTGTTTTCTTGACCGCTAACAGCCCTAACAACATACCACTTTTTAATATCTGTATCTGTCATAACCAGTTAATTAATAAAATCAAAATAAACTTTAATTACTCTTGATAAAACTGTGTCAGCAAGCCAAATAAGTAATGCAAAAATTATAGAAAAAACTAAAACAACTACAGTTAGACGAGATAGTTCATTTGCTGGAGTCCACGAAACATGTTCTTTTAACTCTGAAAAAGACTCCTTAATGTAAGAAACTATATTCATTTTTCTATATTTTGCACGGGTTGAGAGACTCGAACTCCCGACACCTGGTTTTGGAGACCAGTGCTCTACCAACTGAGCTAAACCCGTATCTCTAAAATTGGTGAAATTAACACCTTAAATTTATAGCTACAAAAGGCATCTGTTTTAGCAGATACCTTTTCTAGATTTTGTTATTGTAATATTATAAAATCTTAGTAACCTGACCAGCGCCAACTGTTCTACCTCCTTCACGAATCGCAAATCTTAAACCAACGCTACAAGCAATTGGAGAGATAAGGTCAACTTTGATAGTTAAGTTATCACCAGGCATTACCATTTCTACTCCTTTTGGAAGTTCAATGTTTCCAGTTACGTCGGTTGTTCTAACATAAAACTGTGGTCTATAATTATTGTGAAATGGAGTATGTCTACCACCTTCTTCTTTCTTCAATATATATACTTCAGCTTCAAATTTATCATGGGGCTTAACAGAGGCAGGCTTACAAATTACCATTCCTCTTTTAATAGATTCTTTTTCAATTCCTCTTAATAAGATACCTACATTATCTCCAGCCTCTCCTCTATCAAGAATTTTTCTAAACATTTCAACACCAGTTACAGTGGAGGTAAGTTTTTCAGCTCCCATTCCAATTATGTCTACTGAATCCCCAGTATTTGCAACTCCAGTTTCGATTCTACCAGTAGCTACAGTTCCTCTACCAGTAATAGAAAATACATCTTCAACAGGCATTAAAAAATCTTTATCTACTTCTCTTTTAGGAAGTTCAATCCAAGAATCCACAGATTCCATAAGCTTCATAACTGTGTCAACCCATTTTTGTTCACCATTTAAAGCTCCCAATGCAGAACCTAAAATAATAGGACCATTATCACCATCGTACTCATAAAAATTTAATAAGTCTCTTACTTCCATTTCTACAAGCTCTAATAACTCTTCATCATCAACTTGATCTGCTTTGTTAAGAAAAACTACCATACGAGGAATACCAACTTGTCTTCCTAGTAGGATGTGTTCTCTTGTTTGAGGCATTGGACCATCAGAAGCAGCAACTACAAGAATTGCGCCATCCATTTGGGCAGCACCAGTAACCATATTCTTAACGTAATCAGCGTGACCAGGACAGTCAACGTGAGCGTAATGACGATTAGCAGTTTGGTACTCAACATGAGATGTGTTAATCGTAATACCTCTTTCTTTTTCTTCAGGAGCATTGTCAATTTGGTCAAAGCTTCTTGCTTCAGAAAAACCTGCATCAGCCAATACTTTAGTAATAGCAGCAGTTAGGGTAGTTTTACCGTGATCTACGTGTCCAATAGTACCAATATTTAAGTGTGGTTTTGAACGATCGAAAGTTTCTTTAGCCATAATATGTGTGTTTATTTACTTTTAAAATGAGCGCAAATATATAAATTTTATATCAAAAAAATCAATAATTATGTATTTTTTTAAAGCTTAAAAATCGAATGATTTAAAAAAAATAAAAAAACGAGCTCTAATTTTGTTTTTTTACAATAAATAAACCTGAATTGATATCGCTTATAATTATATTTTCACTTTTAAAATAAGGGTAAACGCTCCAAGCTCCATTAAAAGCAGCAGCACCTCCCTTTTTAGGATTGTCATGATCCTCATCTTGCGAATAATTAGGCCTATTTGAATCTGATAATATTGATGAACCTGAATCTTCTTTTTCATTGTAGGTATCAAAATACCCTATCTCAGACATAGATTTTTCAACAATATTCGAAACATCTATAATCCTCAAACCAGCAGTATAGCTAGCTAAGTAGAATTTATTTTTATGCACATAACCATTGTGATCAATTGCGTCTGTAGAATTTACAAATTCAAAATGAACTTTAGGATTTTCTAAATCGTTAAAATCAAAAATAATTGACCTTGTGTTATTAACTTCTTTATTAAATTCGTCTAACTCATCACCAACGATAAAAAAACTTTGATCATTTGTAAACCATCCTTGATGAGTATATTGAGTTTTTGAATACTCTACTTCGCTGATTATTTTAATATTTTTCTTGTCACTAACATCTAATATTACAACCTTATCCTCGTTACTTCCAACATATATTTCTTTTCCAATATAGTCTAAGTCTGGACCTTTATATGTAACCACTTGAGCATCATGTGTATAGCCTGCGTCAGCAAATCCACCTGCTAAAACAGGTTTAGTTGGATTAGTTAGGTCAATAGCATGTACTCCGCCCGAATATGTGTTTGTTCCAACTGCATATGCATATCCTGACTCTTCATTAATTGCAATATTGTGAGCTTCTCCGTGTTCGAGATATAAATAATCATTAGTAAATGTTTGTGGAGGATTAACAACAGAGGTAAGTCTAGTTAAATCAAAAACTTGGACACCATGGTTTTTATCTATTTCCGGAGTACTAGTTTTGAAATCTGCTACAATATAAACGTGATTATTATATACCTTTAAATCTCTCCAAATAGTGGAAATTGTTTGAGTAGGTAATTTTCCTAAATAAATTGGCTTTAAAGGGTCAGAGATATCTATAAAACCAGTGCCATTATCCAATCCTATTAAAGCATATTCTTTTCCAGTTGAAGGATCTGTCCATCCCCACGAATCGTTGGCAGATGTTGCATTCATGGTTTCTAATGAAACCATACCTATCAAATCATAATTTTGACATTTATAAGATTCTCCAGATGCTTTACTAATAGCTAGACCATCCAAACAAATTGCAAGAGGAGTTGACAATTCCTGGTCATCCTCATCATTAAAATCACAACTGTAAAATAAAAAAGCAAATGCAATAAATAAAATAAATTTTCTCATACAACTTAGATTTTCAAAATTAAGAAAATTATAACTCTTAGTATTTAGAAAACCACATGTGTTTTCCAAAATGATTTTTTGGAATAGGCTTATCATTTGTCAAATACCAATTAATCCCTCCAATCACAGAACTCAAATATTTTTTTAGAACAGGTTTGATAAATAAAATATAAGGAAAATAAGAAATTAATCTAGGCCATGAATTAAGCAAATATGGGTAAACGGTAATTGACAAAAAAACTGAATTATTTTGTGTAGTTATTTTCCATTCCACTTTTGATTTTTTACCTCGCTTCCTTCCAATTAATAATTTGTAACCCTTGTTTTCATCCCAAACAATAAACTCTCTAAAGTATATTAACCCATTTAAATAAACTAAAACATCTTTATGCTCCTTTTCATTCCAAACTATAATTTCATTGGATCTGCAAAATGGGTGAACCAAATTCAAATGTTCAGGTTCTGAAATTAATTTCCACAAATCATTTGAAGAAGAGTTAATTTTTTTTTTTAAAGTTATTGGCCATGGATATTTCATATCATAAAATTATAATTTTAAAAAATTAATTATTTAGATTAAAAAATCTAATTTTAGATTTTAAATTTACATTAAATGAACAAATTTTTAATCCTTTTAATATTTTTTTCTTGTGTTTTATTTTCGTGTGACAAGAAAGAAAAAGAAACAAATTTCATTATAGTTTTTGTTGACGATATGGGTTATGGGGATCTTGGTTCCTATGGACATCCCACAATACAAACTCCAAATCTTGATAAAATGGCTAGTGAAGGTCAGAAATGGACCCAGTTTTATTCTGCTTCGAGTGTTTGCACCCCAAGTCGAGCAGCATTACTTACAGGAAGACTTCCAATCAGAAATGGGATGATTGGAGATGAAGAAACATCATCCAGAGTACTTTTCCCTGACTCTCATTATGGACTTCCTAGTTCTGAAATCACAATTGCCGAAAAACTAAAAGAAATTGGTTATAAAACTGCTATGGTTGGTAAATGGCACTTGGGACACAAGAATGAATACCTCCCTCTGCAACATGGTTTTGACTATTATTACGGAATTCCATATTCGAATGACATGGACAGAATAAATGGAATATCTTGCTGTCCTGGTTCAAACTATTGGAAACAATATGAAATGGATGAATTTAATTCAAAAAATTATAATGTTCCTCTAATAGAAGATTATGAAATTATTGAAAGGCCAGTGGATCAAACAACAATTACTAAGAGATATTCAGAAAAAGCTGTTGAGTTTATTAAAAAAAATAAAAATGATAAATTCTTTCTTTACCTAGCCCATAGTTTGCCCCATACTCCACTTTATGCATCAAAAGATTTTTTAGGCACCAGTAAAGCAGGTCTATATGGAGATGTTATTGAGGAAATTGATTATGGTATGGGGTTGATTATTAAAGAACTTAAAAAAAACAATCTTGATGAAAATACTGTTGTTGTTTTTACATCTGATAATGGTCCTTGGCTGCCATTTAAAACACATTCTGGAACAGCTGGTCTATTAAGAGAAGGGAAAGGAACAACATGGGAAGGTGGTCAAAGAGTTCCTGGAATTTTTTGGGGACAAGATATTAAGTCAGGAGTTATCAGTGATTTAGGATCTACAATGGATATACTTCCTACATTTTTAGAAATATCAAATTCAACTACAATTGATGATAGAATTTTAGATGGGTTAAGCCTAAAAAACACTTTACACAATCTTGATAAGTCTGAAAGGAAAAAAATTATTTATTACAGGGAAAGAGAAATTTATGCCATAAGACATGGAGATTTTAAAGCTCATTTTATAACCAAAGGAGCTTATAATTATCCTAAAAAAACAGAAAAAATAATATTAGAAAAGCCATTGCTTTATAATCTAAATATTGATCCTTCAGAAAAGTTTAATGTTGCTAGCGAAAATCCCGAAATTTTAAAAAAAATATTTAAAATAAAACAAGATCATGAAAATAATTTAAATGCTCCAGAAAATTTACTCAAACATAGGGGTCTCAAATAATTTTCAATAAAGTTTGCGACTATCAATTTCAAAAACAGTATTTTTTTTAATAAAAATTATATACCTAAAATAATTATTCAATAATTTTTTAATATAAAAATTATTAAGTTTTTAAATTTTAACTGTTTGACCATTAGATAACTATTATTTTCTTTTTTTAACATTACATTTAGAGTCATTATGAAAGTAGGTATTACATTTAGTTGTTTTGATTTGTTTCATGCTGGTCACATTAAAATGCTTGAAGAAGCCAAATCTCAATGCGATTTTTTAATAGTTGGTTTTCAAATTGACCCCACCATAGATAGGCCTGAAAAAAACAAACCAGTTCAGTCTGTAGTTGAAAGATTCATACAAATTAAGTCTTGCAAATTTATTGATGAAATAGTTCCTTATGTAAGTGAACAAGATCTTTTAGATATTCTATCCTCTTATAAAATTGATGTAAGGATAATTGGAGAAGAGTACAAAATAATTGATTTTACTGGAAAGAAATATTGTAAAAAAAAGGGTATTAAAATATATTATAATAAAAGAGAACATAGATTCTCTTCTTCAGGATTAAGAAAACAAATTTTTAATGCTGAACAAAAATTAATTAATGCATTCTAATAATTTTATAAATAAAAAAAATCTTAATTATGGAATCATTGGAAATTGTAAATCTGCTGCACTAATTAATTCTGACTCCTCAATTGATTGGTGTTGCTTGCCAAAATTCGATTCACCATCTGTATTTGCTAATATTTTAGATGATGATATAGGAGGAAGTTTCAAAATAGAATGTGACTCATCATATGTTTTAAGTCAAAATTATTGTAATAAAACATCTGTTCTAATTACAAATTTTTCAAATAAAATAAATGAATTTAATGTTATTGATTTTATGCCTAGATACCAAAAAGAGAATGGTATTTATTATGCCCCCCCTGAAATTATTAGAATTTTTGAATTAGTTAAAGGTAAACCAAAATTTAAAATTTTGTATGACCCTAGATTGGAATATTCAAACGGACAAACAAATAATTATATCAAAAAAAAGTTTATAGTTAGTGTTATAGATCATGAAAAGCATGAAACTTTGTATTTATACACTGACTTTGATAAAAAAAATATTCTAAATCATAAAGAAATTTTATTAGAAAAAAATCATTTTATAAATGTATCCTATCACGAAAAAATAAATTCTTTTGACGTTAATGACGTTTTATTTGAATTTGAAAAAACAAAAGTATACTGGAGAAATTGGTGTTCAAAAACACCCACTTTTGAATTATACAACGATCAAATTTTAAGAAGCGCGATAACATTAAAACTATTAACTTTTGAAAAAACAGGTGCTGTTTTAGCTGCAGTTACTACTTCAATTCCCGAAACTATTGGAGAGGTAAGAAACTGGGATTACAGATTTTGCTGGATTAGGGATGCGTCTATGGTAATCAAAGTTTTTACAAAACTTGGTCATAAGAAAATAGTAAAAAACTTTATAAGTTATATTTTGAATTTAATTCCAGATAAAAATGAAAAGTTACAAATCATGTATGGAATTAATGGTGAAAAAAATTTAAAAGAGAAAACTTTAGATTATTTGAAAGGTTATGAAAATTCAAAACCTGTTAGAGTTGGAAACGCTGCGTATTTACAAAAACAAAATGATATTTATGGAATTCTAATGGATGCTATTCATTATCAAATAATCAAATTTAATGATGATAACGAAAAACACGAAGAGCTATGGTCTATTGTAAAATCAATTGTTTGGGTTGTAGCTAACAACTGGAAATTACCTGATAAAGGTATTTGGGAATTTAGAAATGAAGACAAACACTTTACGTTCTCAAAGGTTTTGTGTTGGGTGGCAATTGACAAAGCCATTAAGGTTTCTTATCTAATACAAAATGGTGTTTCTGCTAAAAAATGGAAACCCTTAAGAGAAGAAATTTATAATGATATTATGGAAAATGCTTGGAATAATAATTTAGAGGCATTTACTCAATCATATGATTCAAAATATTTGGATGCCTCGGTTTTATTGATGGAACCCTATGGGTTTATTGATGCTAAAAATGAAAAATATATTAAAACCGTAAAAGCTATTGAAAAGGAGTTGTCTAATGATGGATTAATGTTCAGATATAAAAATAAAGATGATTTTGGCTCTCCAACATCATCATTTACAGTATGTACATTTTGGCTTATAGACAGTTTATTTAAAATTGGGGAAGAAAATAAGGCTAAAAAAATGTTTAACCAATTGCTTAAACATAGTAATCATCTTAACCTTTTCAGTGAAGACATTGATTTTAAGTCAAAAAGATTATTAGGTAATTTTCCTCAGGCTTATTCTCATCTTGCATTAATTGACACAGCAATAAACATTAATTTAAAATCAGCATGAGAAAAAACATTATTGTTTCCAATCGATTGCCAGTTCAGGTAACTAAATCAAAAAACAATTATATTTTTAAACCCTCTAGTGGCGGTCTAGCTACGGGACTTAGTTCTGTACACACAAAAAAAGATTCACTTTGGATTGGATGGGCAGGAATAGCATACGATGACATAAGTGATAAACAAAATATTAATATAGAAAAATCACTAAGTAAATTAAATTTAAGTCAAGTCAAACTTTCATCAAGTGAAATAAATGAGTTTTACTTTGGAATGTCAAACAAATGTATTTGGCCCCTTTTTCATTATTTTATTGAATATTCAAAATTTGACAACAATAACTGGAAATCCTACAAGAAAATAAACAAGAAATTTTGTGATCGAATAATAGAAAATATTGATTTTGGTGGTACTGTTTGGGTTCATGATTATCAACTTCTTCTATTGCCGAAAATGATTAAAGATTTGAGGCCGGACATAACAATTGGTTTTTTTCTACATATTCCTTTCCCATCTTTTGAAATCTTTAGAATTTTTCCTTGGAGAATTGATCTTCTAAAAGGAATGCTTGGAGCAGATTTGGTTGGCTTTCATACATTTGACTATCAGAGGCACTTTTTAAGTTCTGTAAAAAGAATTTTGAGATATGACGTGTCTTACAATAAAGTAAGATTAGCTTCCAGACAAATTACTGTCAATACTTTTCCCATGGGAATTGATTATAAAAAGTTTTTTAATGCAGCAAAAGCTCACAAAAATCAAAATAAGCCTCAAAAATCTCAGTTTAAGAAACAATTAGAAATTCATAAAAAATCATCAAAGGATAGTAAATTAATACTGTCAATCGACAGACTTGATTACACAAAAGGAATAATTAATAGAATAAAAGCTTTTGAATTTTTTTTAAAGAAGTATCCACAATATTTAGAAAAAGTAAGGCTTTTAATGCTAACTGTTCCCTCAAGATCTAATGTTCCGCAGTACAAACGTCTAAAAAAAGAAACTGACGAATTAGTAGGTAGATTAAATAGTAAATATGCAACAGTAAATTGGACCCCAATTTGGTATTATTATAGAGAAATGGAATTTGAAGATCTTATAGATCTATACATGAGTTCAGATATAGCAATGATAACACCAGTAAGAGACGGCATGAACTTAGTAGCTAAGGAGTTTGTAGCAACTCGAGTTAATCAAGATGGAGTGTTAATCCTTAGTGAGATGGCTGGAGCATCTAAAGAATTATTTGATGCGTTAACTGTAAACCCATTTGACTTAAATTCTATGGCTGATAGTATTTTCGAATCTATAAATATGCCTTTAGAAGAACAAAAAAGAAGAAACTTAACAATGCAAAAAAGATTAAGTAGGAACGATGTAGAATTTTGGGCTAAGAGATTTTTTGATGAGCTTCAAATTAAATCTCGGAAAAAAAATAAATTATCTGTTTCAAAAATTGAAAAATCTGAACTAATAAAAATTAAGAAAAAATTTAAAAAATCTAAAAAGAAAGTTTTTTTATTAGACTACGACGGAACTCTTGTGAATTATCATCACGAACCTGAATCAGCTATTCCTACTAAAAAATTGTTAGATGTTTTAAGAAAATTAATTGAAATTAATAATACCCAAGTTTCTATTATTAGCGGAAGAAATAAAGAGTTTTTGGAAAAATGGTTTGGTAAAATGAAGATCACTTTATTTGCTGAGCATGGTCATTTTAAAAAAAACCCTAATGGTGAATGGATTCAAAAAAATTTTAAGGAGAATAAATGGAAAAAAAATTTTTTACCAATATTTAACGATTTTTCTGATAGAACACCAGGAACTTTTGTGGAAGAAAAAAACAATTGTTTGGTTTGGCATTACAGAAAAACTGATCCAGAACTAGCAATTGATAGAGTTGTTGAGCTTAAAACTATTATAAAGAGTATGATTTCTCAAAATTTATCAATGTTTGATGGTAATAAAACAATAGAAATATTGAACTCTGAAGTTAACAAAGGAACTGCAGTTAATGAGATAATAGGTAAAGATGATTTTGATTTTATTTTCTGTGCAGGAGACGATGTTTCAGATGAATATATGTTTACGAATCTTCCCGCTGACTCCATTTCAGTTATGGTAGGAGTTAAAAATAAAAATGCTAAATTTTTTATGGAAAATCCTCAGGAAATGATTGGTTTTTTAGAAGAAATAACTAGGAATTATTCCAACTTAACTTGATCACAACCATCTCCCAGACTAGAAATTGTAATTGTGGTATTTTGATTATCCGTAAAACCAGACTGAATATCTTTTGTCAGTTCAGATTCATTACATACATAACTTATCGTTATTTTAATATTTGAATATATATTAGTATTGTCAAGAACAAAGGTTTTAGAAATTCCGTTGGTTATATCAAGACCATCCCACTGATATGTACCAAATGAAATAGTTTTAACAGATGTGTCAGGCTTGTTATTAACTATTGTTAGTGAGGTGTTCATTTGAAAAAGCTCATCTATTTCGTCACTACAAGAAAAAAAAAGTGTTATAAAAAATAATGTCAAAATAAATTTTTTCATAATACCAGACTAATATTGGTTAATTACTTTTTCTTGTTCCCCATTTTTGATATGAAATGAGGCTTTCGTCACATATTTCTAAACTTAAATCTCTTATTAAATGAATAGGACTACCACCCCCACCCTCTCTAAAAGTTTTAGATACTGTTAAACATAAGTTCAGATTACTTTCTGGATTAATTTCTCCATTAGCTTGTAAAATAAACTTTTGATTTTCGTTTTTATCACATGCTTTTAAATCTATTAATGAGGATTCCTGAATTTTTTGAGCTTGCATACAAACTTTAAAATGAGGAATATAAAATTCTTTTTGGGAAATTCTCTCAGAATCAAAACCTTGATCAACTGAAATTTGACCTTGGTAAGAATAACAAGAATGACTTTGTAGACCTTTACTTACATTAGCATTATCTTTATATCCAATAATATCTAAACAATATCCTCTTGAATCATTTAAAGTGTTGGTTAAGTAGATTTCTACAGGAAATGAAACTTTAGAATTATTAATGCTTTCAGTTGTCGTAGATTCACTTCCACAAGAAACCAGTAAAAGCATTTTTATAAAAATTAGTTTTTTCATGTTATTTTCTGTTTAGAAATCACATTTTTCACCACTATCTTTGTTTACTAATTTCCATTTAAGATTTCCTGCTTTTTCTGCCTCACAAGAATTAGAATAAACTAAGTTGTTACATGCGCAAACTGGTTTATATTCCTTTGTACATATTATGTCTGGATTTGGTGAAACAATACAATCACCTAATAGGTCTTGTTCATTATTATCACAATAGATAAATGGAATAAATAATAATAGAGTTAAAATTTTTTTCATTAACGTAAAACTATGATTTATTTTTTTAAATAAGGCTCAGGTATTTTATAAAAAAAACAGATTTGTTTTTAATTTATTTCTAAAAAAAGTTGTAGTATAATTTGAATTAAATATATAAAATTGAATTAAAAGTTATATTTGCCCTCACTAACAAATTCTAAATTATGAGAAATGCATTAATATTAGTTTCTATTTTATTTTTTTCAATCAACGCTTATTCTCAAATCCCAAAAGCAAAAAAATTTGCCAAAACAATTACTGCTGCTGATTTAAAAGAACATTTGTATATATACGCTTCTGATGAATTTGAAGGGAGAAACACTGGTGAAGAGGGTCAAAAAAAAGCTGTAGAATATTTAAGAAACTTCTACATAGAAAACAATATTGAAGCTGGAGATCCTGATAAAGATTACTTTCAAAAAATGAAACTTAATATAACCAGAGGTGATGAAGGTGAAGTTGATACAGAAAATGTTATAGCGATAATAAAAGGAACTGAAAAACCTGATGAATATGTAATATTAACAGCTCATTTAGATCATGTAGGTTATGGAAGAACTGGTTCAAGAGCTGGTCGTAATGTCAATAAAATTCATAATGGAGCTGATGATGATGGTTCTGGAACTGTGGCTGTTTTAGAAATTGCTCAGGCATTTAAAAAAGCTAGCGAAAAGGGAAAGGGGCCAAAAAGAAGTGTAATTTTCTTACATGTTACTGGTGAAGAAAAAGGATTGTTAGGCTCAAAATATTATAGTGATAATCCTATCTATCCTTTAGAAAATACGGTAGTCAACCTTAATTTAGATATGATTGGTAGAATAGACCCAACTAGAAAAAAGAAAAATAGAGATTACATTTATATTATAGGATCAGATCATGATAGTCAAGATCTTCATAGTGTTTCAGAGCAAACAAATAATGAAACGGTGAATTTAGATTTAGATTATAGATATAATGATAAAGATGATCCCAACAGATTTTACTACAGAAGTGACCATTATAATTTTGCAAAGTATGGTATACCAATTATATTTTATTTCTCTGGAACTCATGAGGATTATCATATGCCAACAGATGATCCCGATAAAATAGAATATGATTTATTAGAACTAAGAAGTAAATTAATTTTTCATACAGCGTGGAATATTGCAAATAGAGACAAAAGAATAGTAGTTGATCCAAAACCAGAGCTAGATAAGTTTACAGTCGATAAGGAAAAATTAAAAAGTTATGCTGGTACTTATGGATCAAAGGATGTTCCTATCAAATTAGATATTATTATTAAAAATGATAAGCTTTTTATTAATGTTATGGGTCAAGGATCATTCGAGCTTAATCCGGTTGAAAAAGATAAGTTTAAATTTTTAGAAGCTGGAATTGAATTAACTTTTGACAGTGAAAATAATTCGATGGAATTTAAACAAGGGCCTTATAATATAAAATTAATCAAAGAATAAAAGACGAATTTTATTTTTTATTAATTTAAAATTTATTCTTTGATAGCTATAACGTTGTCCATAACATAAACACCATTAGAAACATCCTCTCTATTTAATCTAAGAATTCCAGTAACTGTGACAAGTTCGTCCATTAAAAAATCATCATAACCCTCTTTTAATCTCAATTCTATAGCAGATTCAGGACCTCCATAACCACAAAAAAAACAATCAGCATAAGGGTTTTGTGATAAAACAAATATGCCTTCATCTGGTGAAAGAGTAAGCATGAACCCAGTAATTTTTACCTCTTTATTATTTAAAGCTTCAACTTCCTTACCAAAATATGGTGTTTGTACATAACCGTAAACACCTTCTCGATATTCTGATTTATAATAAACATCGCGTAATTTCAACCAGTCAATTTCAACCTGGGAGAAAATACTGTTTGAAATAAAAAAAGTGACTATATAGATCAATTTATTCATCTGCTAATATTTTAGATATATTCATTTTATAAACTCTTATTACAGGAATTAAAGAGGATATCAAACCAATTAAAACTGACATGACTAAAAGCCAATATTCTTCAATTAAAATTTTAAAGGAATTTAAATTATAATTTAAGCTTTCTTCCATTAACGAAGATACAAACATCACTCCAAATCTACTAAATAATAGTCCTAATATAAATCCTAAAATTGTTAGGATTAAACTTTCAAAAATTATCATTATAGATAACTGAAATCTTGAGGCACCTAATGTTCTAATAAGTGCCATTTCATATTTCCTCTCATTCATTGAGTTAAATAAATTTATAAACAGACTAAATCCAGAAACTATTATTATGATGTAAGCTAAATAGCTTAAAGTTTCGATTCCAAATCCAAAAAGTTTAAATAACCTTGATATTTCGTAAGAAGGAACTGCCGCTTGAAGGTTAGTATTTTCATTGATTTGTCTTGGAAATTGAATAATATTCATCGGACTTTTAAACTTTATTAACATCGCTGTAATCTCTCTGTCATCATGTTCGTGTTCATGATCATGTTCGTGTTCATCCTCATCATCATGTTCGTGTTCATCCTCATCATCATGATCATGAGTTTCATGAATATTCCAAACACTCTGTGGTGAGGTAATGATCAGTTGATCAATTACAGAATTTGAAGGTTTCAATAAACCAACAACTTTAAAAGATTCATCATCGTGGGATTCTCCACTTTCTCTAAGTCCATGCGAACTAATTAATTCATCCTCTAAATTGATTTTTAATTTTTGATATACTTTTGAACCAACCAAAACTTCATATGGACTGTTCCACTCTCTTCCTTCTTTAATTATACCATTATATAATTCAATAAATTTTTTTTCAGCACCAACAATTCTATAACCCTTATAGTTATCGCCATAAAGAAGTTTGATACTCGAACCTACCATTCTATTTTTACTAATTTTTTCCGCTTCCGCTAAAGAAATATTTCCTGTAGGAGAGTCTACATGATAAACAGATGAAAGAATTAACTGTAGTGGACTCCCTTTAGCCCCTACAACCATATCAATTCCCTTCAAATTATTATTCATTTGGTCTTTAATCAATGAATTTAATTGCAGTAAAAGTGATATTATACCAATTCCTAGAACCAATAAAGCTAAACTAATAGCAGAACTTAAAGGCTTATTGAAAATGTTCTTTATACTTAACCTAAATATGTTCACAACTCAATGGATTTATTAAAATGTTTTTTTAATCTGCTATCGTGAGTAATAACTATCAACTGTGCGCCATATTCTGTAGCTTGTTTTTTAAGTAGTTTAATAACATTAAAGCAATTACTATCATCTAAACTTGATGTAGGTTCATCTGCTAAAATTAATTTTGGAGAATTTACAATTGCCAAAGCTATAGATGCTCTTTGTTTTTCACCTTGACTTAAAAGGTTAGTTTTTTTATTTGACTTATCTAAAATATTCAGATTCTTTAGAATACTGTCAATTCTATTATTATTTTTTTTATTTCCGATATATTGTGCGAGCTGTAAGTTTTCTTTTACAGTGAGAGAATTTACAAAATGAGGTCTTTGAAATACAATTCCAATATTATTTTTTCTAAACCTATCTAATTGATGTGATGACAATTGATTAAGCTCTTTACCAAATAATTCAATTGAGCCTGAATTAGAATTAAGTAAGCCTGCAAGAAGATGCAATAAAGTAGTTTTTCCAATTCCAGAACTACCAATAATTAATAAGTCTTCGTTACTTTTTAAATTAATATTTGGAAATTTAAAGAATACTTGATTGTCGTAATTAAACGCAAGGTCTTTGGTCTTAATCATAAATCAAAGATATTATTTTTAACAAATTATTTTAATGTTTCATAGTAATTATAAAAAACTAGGCAAAGACTACCATTGCTAATATTATTATAACAATACCAATAATTACATAACGGGCTTGTTTTTTACTAAGTTTTTTTCCATTTCCTCCAGTGTATTGAGATGGGTCAAAATAATTCATCAGGCTAATATAACATTATGAGACCTATTTGAATAAAAGTCATTAATTAATTTCCAACTATGATTTTAAAAGAATTAACTAACTTTATAAATATGTCATTGTTTGGTTTTAAAAAAAACATAGAGCACTTTAAGGAACATTGTCCTGTAGAGGCAAGAGATTATTTTAAAAAGATACTTCTAAAATTAGAAAGTATTGAAAATAGATTGGACAGGATAGAAAAGAAGACTAAAAATAACTAATTAAACCACTTATAGATATTAGCTACTACGTATCCATTTTTCAAAATTATTTTTAGAATAAAAAAAAGAATTGCACCAACTGAAACAAAAAAACCAGCTTTTTTAAGTCTATCCCACATATATCGATCTTATCTTAATGTAAATCCTAAAAAACAACTTTTCTAATTTTTCCTTTAAATCGAAGATAATGATATTAAAAAGAACAAATGAAAGAAATTTAAAATATAAAGGACCAACCTTCTCAATATTATTTAGAAACACAATCATTCTACATTTTGAAAAAAATTAAATAGTTGATATCTAGAAAATTGACTTTGTTAATTACTATGAGCTTAAAAGAATTAACTAACTTTATAAATATTGATTAAAAAAAGAAAGTCAAAATGAATATAATAATGTTTATAATTGGTGCAATAATATTTGCTGTTTTTCTATTGAGTGATGTGACAGAAGTGAAAACTAAAGAAAAAGTTAGTGAAAAAAATTATGGATACTATGCTAGACATCAACCTGAAAAAGATGAAATAAATCATAGTTAATTGAAAATAAAAGGTAATGTAAATTTCAATAAGTGTATTAATATTGATTACGATAATTGGTAATTAATACCACTACACTTCACATTTTAATTAAACCCCTCATTTGGTGAAGCAAAAAGCTACATTGTAGTAAATAGTAATCAATTGAGGGTTTTTCATTTACTCTTTTTTCCAAGAAATTAACCAATTTATATTTTCAGGATTTTTATAAATCTTATTCCATCCATAATGACCAAAATTTCCAATATCAAATAACATATTAGCATTTAACTTTTTAAGTTCATCTGACATTTTTTCTGCAACAGAAAATTTAGATGTTTTATCGTTTGTACTGTGATGTAAAAATATTGGTAAATGAGAAACCTTACTAGCCAAATTAAGATAGGAATAAGGGGTGTGGTGAGGGCTTAATGGCATGATTGCTGCAAACAAATCAGGTAATTCAGCCGCAACTATAAAAGTTCCTCTTCCACCCATACTGAGTCCTGTTAGGTAAATCCTCTTTTTATCAATTTTCAATTGAGACTCTATATCTGCTATTACATCCTGTATTTTTTTTGGACTCCAATCAATTCCCAGTTTGATTGGAGAAGCAATTATATATTGATCATTTTCAGGGATAAAAAAACTATTTACTGTTAAAATTCTTGAGTTTAATTTTCTGGGGTTTGAATTTATTCCTCCATGCAAAAAAACAACCAGAGGATATTTTTTATTTTTTTTAAAATTTTCAGGAAACCTCAATACATAAGAATAACCACACTTCCATCTTAAATTGTCGTTTACACAAGAATTAAAATTTAGATTAGGCTCAATATAGCCATCTCCCCATATTGGATCTTCAGTCCAGGGGTCTCGACCTTCTTTCATCCACCATGAAGGTCTTTTCAATTGTTCCCAATAATCGTCTTCATTTTCATAAAGAATATTTGTAAGACTATTTATCTTAACAATACTTTTATTTTTAATTTTTGGCCAACTTGATTTAATTGATGTAATTTCCATCTCAGGATTAGCAATAACTTCACATGGCGG
>QOPV01000040.1 GCA_003331265.1 Cryomorphaceae bacterium
ACCATCAGCTAAACCAATTTTAGGAACTTCAATTTGATCTTCATCAATTGAATTTAATAGATACTGGTATATTTTTCCAGCAGGGACTATCACATCTACTCGATCTGGATTAAGCTTCAACACTAATGTTTTATCAATATCTGACATTCGCTCTAACTTAGAAATTGTAGAATTAAGTTTTTTGAGTGAAAGAGGTAATCCAATTTTATTTCCAGAGATTTTAAAAATCTTATTGATATTACCACCTAGACCAATCACTCTTATTTTCTTAAAATTTTTAAAATTATTAATTATCCAAATATGAAAAGATTTCCAAGTTTTTTCACTTACAAGCCCATTTATTAACCTAACACCACCAATTTTGAATGACTTAGATTTTAAAATTTTACCATTTTTGAATAAAGTCAGTTCCGTACTTCCTCCTCCAACATCAATAAAACAAAATACATCAGAATTATCTTTAATATTAAATATTTTATCTCTTGTAACTAGAGCACCTTCTTTTTTACCATCAATAATCTTAATTGAAATGTCTGTTTTTAGTCTAACGTTCCTAACAATATCTAAACCGTTTGAAGAACTTCTTAAAGCTGAGGTAGCATAGGCTAAATATTTTTCAACCCTATGAACTTTCATTAACAATTTAAAAGAAGTCATGGTATCAATTAATCTTAAAATATTTTCATCAGAAATCATGCCTTTAGTAAAAGCATCTTGACCTAAACGAATTGGAACACGAACTAAAGCATTTTTTGTAACTTCTGGTGGATGGTTATATCTTATAATAACGTTAGATATTAATAATCTAATAGCATTTGAACCAATATCAATTGTTGCGAATTTTTTAATTTCCTTAAATCTCTCCAACTTAATTTAAATAATAATTATAGACTTCATCTTGAGATCTAAAATTTGGCTTAGTATTTCTTTTATATTTGTTTGTTTGAGGATGATTTACAAATCTAGATTTGACATTGTCATTCCAGTATATATTAAAGATATCTAATATCTCTTTTTTTATTTTTTCATCAATAATTGGACAAGTAACCTCTACTCTATTTTCTAAATTTCTAGTCATCCAATCGGCTGAAGATAAATAAACATTATTTGAATTATTATTACAGAAAATCATAAATCTAGTATGTTCTAAAAATTTGTCAATAATACTAATAACCTCAATATTTTCACTCATTTGTAGTTCATTTGGAATAAGACAGCATATACTTCTTATAATCATTTGAATCTGAACTCCCTCTCTACTTGCTTTATAAAGGGATTTAACCATATTATAACTAGTAATATTATTCAATTTGATTTTAATCCAAGCTGGCTTTCCAAGCTTTGCATTTTTAATTTCTCTGTTAATTAATTTATTTAAATTCTTTTCTGTATTAATTGGTGAAACAATTAGTTTTTTGAAGTTATATTTTTTATAATTTGCTCGAAAAAAGTTAAAAACCAACATTACTTCATCTAATATCTCATTATTTGAAGTGAATAATGTCATATCGGTGTATATCTTTGCAGTCGATTCATTAAAGTTTCCTGTACTAATAAAACCATATTTTTTTAAAACTTTATTTTCTTTTCTTTCAATAATGCAAATTTTACTATGAACTTTTAACTGAGGAGAACCAAAAATTAATTTAATTCCATGTGACTGCATTTCTTTGGCATACTTAATATTAGCAGACTCGTCAAATCTAGCCTGAAGCTCGATTTGAACAACAACTTTTTTACCATTTTTAGCGGCATTAATCAAAGCACTTGCTACTTTAGACAATTTTGATAATCTATAAATAGTTATATATATATTTTTGACCTTAGGATCTATAGAGGCTTCTAAAAGAAAATTAATTACATACAGAAATTTATGATAAGGTGCGTGAAGCAGAAAGTCTTTTTGGGCAATTGATTTAAATAAAGTCTTGTTTAAATCAAATTCTTTAATCTCTAAAGGTTTAATCTGTTTATATAATAGATTTTTTTTCTTTAAACTAGGAAAGCTCATATAATCTCTTCTATTATGGTATTTTCCACCTGGAATCATACTGTCAGTATCGTTATCTATTTTCATCTTTTTAACTAAAAAAGACAAACTATCTAAACTTATTTTACTGTCATATACAAACCTAACAGGGTCCCCTGATAATCTGTCATTAACACTTTCTGTAATTTTATCTAAATAACTTTTTGAAATATCGTCATCAAAATCAAGCTCAGCATCTCTACTAATTTTAATCATATTGGCTTGAATCTCATTAGGACTGAATAATTTAAAAATTTCATTTAAATGACACCTAATTAGGTCATCAAGCATCATAACATATCTATTAGAATCATTAGATGGTAATTCAACAAATCTTTTTAAATCCTTAGGAATATGAATTATTGCATGCTTTATAATACCTTCATTCAGTTCCATTCTTATTAATAAAAAAGATAAATTATCCTTAAATTTTGGTATTTTCTTCGATTTATTTAAAACAATTACACCTAGAGATGGACTAATATTTTCATTGAAAAACTCAGTTGCGAACTTAATCTGATATTTTTTTAGACTATTTTCATCTACAAAAAAAATATTTTCAGATTCTAACAGTTTAATAATTTGATCTAATATATTAAAACTTTTTTGTTGAAGTTCGATAGCATTTCTGGTTATTTTATTTAATAATTCTTTAGCCGCTACTTTGTTTTTTTGTGTTTTTTTTCCTGAATCAACTCTGAGAGCACTTCTTTTAACGGTAGCATAACGAACTTTATAAAACTCATCTAAATTATTAGAAAAAATTCCTAAAAATCTTATTCTTTCAATTAAAGGAACAGACTCGTCTTCTGCTTCCTGTAAAACTCTTTGATTAAATTCTAACCAACTAATTTCTCTATTTATAAACTTATTAGGGAAAGTACTCATTTGAATTTTTTAGGAAAAAAATATTTACAATGTCCTGATTTAATATCAGCCCACAAAGATACATCAAATTCAAAAATTAAAATTCCAGATGTAGGTACATGAATGTTAATAATATTTCCATATTTAAATAACAAGTTGTTACAAGTGTCATTATGTGAAAAAATCATTACGGTGCTGAGATCGTTGTTTAAATCTTTAATAAATGAATCTACTTTATTTCCATAGAAATCATATAAATCTGATGATTTAATAATATCTAATTTCTTATAATTATTTAAATTTTTTAAAAAAATTTTAGCAGTTTCCAAAGTTCGTTTTGAATTACTTGAAAAAACACCATCAATATTAATTGAAAAATTATTCAATATTCCAACCATTAGGTTAGCATCATTATATCCTCTGTTTGATATTGGTCTTTCTATATCAGGAACGTTATGTTTCCAAGAAGATTTAGCATGCCTAACTAAAATAACTTTTTTCATGGCGAAAGTCTTACATGATTCCAAATATTATTCTCTTTTTTATATAATATTCTATCATGTAGTCTATTGTCTCTGCCTTGCCAAAATTCAATAGAAGAAGGAATTACATTATATCCTCCCCAGTTTTCAGGTCTTTCAATTGAAGATTTTTCTAACTTTAATTTAGACATTTTATCTTCTAAAAATTTTCTTGAATCTATAATTTCACTTTGGTTAGAAACAACCGCTCCTAATTGACTTCCAATTGGTCTACTATTGAAATAATTATCCGAATCCGTTGTACTTAATTTAACAGCCCTACCATTTATTATAACTTGCTGTTCAGTACTAGGCCAAAAAAAGGATAAACAAACATTTGAATTTTTATCAATCGCCCTACCTTTTCTGCTGTTGTAATTAGTATAAAAAACAAAACCTTCATCTGAAAATTTTTTAAGAAGAACAATCCTAGTGTTAGGAGAATTAGAAACATCAACGGTAGATAATGACATAGCGTTTGTTTCTAGTTCCATTTTTTTAGAATCTATATAATTAAACCAATTAGAAAATAATTGAACAGGATTGGTTGGGAGATCTTTTTCATTTAAAGACCCTTTCAAATAAGATTTTCTAAAATCACTTAAATCTTTAGACATATGGATTTTTTTAAATTTTAAAGATAATTAATTTAAAAATTAAAAACTTTGCCGTCATAGGCTAATTCAACATTGTTAAAGATTTCTTTAGCTTGAGATTGAAAGTCATTTAAATTTTTATATCTAGATGAAAAATGACCAAGAATTAATTTTTTCACATCTGCTAGTTTAGCAATCTCAGCTGCTTGTTTCGCAGTAGAATGCTTCGTTTTTTCTGCTAAATCTGAATGAGAATCAAGAAAGGTTGACTCGTGGTATAAAACATCACAATTTTTGATTAAATCAATTATTTGCGGATAAAAAGAAGTATCACTGCAGTATGCATATGTAATATCTTTGGATTTTGGTTCTGTCAACTTGAAATTATCAATGGTCTTACCCTCATTTGTAATACCATCTTTTCCAATCTTAATCCCACTAAATTGAGTTTTATCAATACCTAACCTCAAAGCAACATCTATTAATAATTTACTTTCTAAATTAATTTCTTTAAATAGAAAACCATTTGTGTATACCCTATGATTTAAAGGAATTGAATGAACAGAAAAGTTTTTTTTATCTAATAATTTTACACTCTCAGAATCTTCTAATTCATTAAATATTAAATCATAATTAGTCCAAGAATTTCCTAATTTCAATAATAAAGTAATAGCTTTTTTTATACCAATGGGTCCATAAATATTTAATGGCTTGGTTCTTCCTAGTAATCGAAAAGTAGAAATTAACCCTGGAAGACCAAAAAAGTGATCCCCGTGAAGATGAGAAATAAAAACATGTTCAATTGAATTAAATTTAATACCACACCTTCTTAGCTGTATTTGAGTTCCTTCACCACAATCTATTAAAATATTAGTCCCACCGATTTCTAAAATCTGAGCTGTTGGAAAACGGTCTTTACTGGGTGAAGCAGAAAAACAACCTAATATTGTTAATTTCATAATGAATTTAAATCACGTTCAATTTCCTCTAAATCTATAAAATCTATTGCTTCTTGAAGAGTTGGAATTGAATTAAACTCTTCACTCCAATTATCAATATTTTTATTTAAAAAAACTAAAGATTTATTTTTGTTTTTTTGAATGTTTTCTAAAGTTTTAAAAAAAATTAAAAAATCTTTTACGGAAGTGTTATTTAGATCAATTATGATATTATGTTTACTGTAATTATCATTGGAAATTTCAGATTTTAAAGAATTTAAATTATCATTTTTATCTAAAACTATTAGAACAGCATTTTTAATTGAACTTACTTTCATTACTAATAGATCTTGGAAGCCAATAAATACATTATAGCCATTCTTATTGCTACCCCGTTCTCAACCTGATCAAGTATAATTGCTTGATCCGAATCGGCTACTTCACTAGTAATCTCTACTCCTCTATTAATTGGACCTGGATGCATAATAATAATTTCTTTATCTAAAGAAACTAAAATTTCTTTATTTAATCCAAATTGTTGAACATATTCTCTTACAGATGGGAAAAAGCTTTCAGACATTCTTTCATTTTGAATTCTTAACATATTGACAGCGTCACACCATTTTAATGCTTTTAATAGATCTGTTTCAACTTTTACATTTAGAGACTCAATGTACTTTGGGATTAATGATTTTGGACCACAAACTGTAACTTCAGCACCAAGTTTTTGGTATGTATAAATATTTGAAAGTGCAACTCTCGAATGCAATATATCTCCGACTATTAATATTTTTTTATTCTTTAGATCTCCAATTTTTTCTTTTACAGAATATGCGTCTAATAGCGCCTGAGTCGGATGTTCGTGAGTTCCATCACCAGCGTTAATAATACATGAATTAACATTTTTGGAAAGAAATACACTTGCTCCAGGGCTTGGATGTCTAATCACAACCATATCTACTTTCATTGATAGAATATTATTTACAGTATCAATTAAAGTTTCACCCTTTGAAACAGAAGATAAAGAAGATGAAAAATTCACGACATCTGCCGAAAGCCTCTTTTGCGCTAATTCAAATGAGATTTTAGTCCTTGTACTGCTTTCAAAAAAAAGATTAGCTATGGTTACATCTCTCAAAGAGGGGACTTTTTTTATCTTTCTATTTATAACCTCTTTAAAATGATCTGTAGTTTCAAAAATTAATTTTAAATCTTTTGAGTTTAAATACTTTATCCCCAACAAATGATCTACACTTAAATTACTCATTCTTTATTTTTAAATAAATAAACAGCATCTTCTCCATCATTTTCATCCCAACAAACTTTAACTTTTTGATTTAATCTCGAATCTACTTGAATTCCACAATAATCAGGCTGTATTGGTAATTCTCTAGAAAATCTTCTGTCAATTAAATTTAATAATTGTATCGTTTTAGGTCTACCATAAGATTGTAAAGCATCCATCGCAGCTCTTATGCTTCTTCCAGTAAAAAGAACATCGTCAATTAATACAACCGTTTTATTTTCAATTGAAAAATCTAATTTTGTTTCGTTTGCTTTTAAAACCTTTTCATTTCGTCTAAAATCATCTCTGTAAAAAGTAATGTCTAACAAACCTAACTTAATATTGTTAGATTCTTTATTTAACATTTTTGCAATTCTTCTAGCAAGAAAAACTCCCCTTGGTTGAATTGCTATTATTACTGTATTAGAAAAATCATTATGGTCTTCAATTAACTGAAAAGATAGACGATGAAGAATAGTGGATATTTCCTTAGCGTTCAGAATTTTTTTTGGAGGCATCACGCTGATTTGTGACCAAAATTAGTGTTTTTTTTCTTTTCTAAAAGAATTTTAATAATCTAAAAAGGAAAAAATGAAATGAAATAAACTAAATTGATTTCATTTTCTTAGCTAATTTTAGATAAGTACCATCATATAATTTGGATCTTATCTTAGAAAAAGCTAATAAAGTTTCCTCAATATCTTTCAAGTTATGTGAGGCTGTAGGTATGAGTCTTAATAAAATTATGCCTTTAGGGACTACTGGGTAAACAACAATTGAACAGAAAATAAAATACTTTTCTCTTAACTCCCTAACCATAACCATAGCTTCTTGAATAGTACCTTTCAAAAAAACAGGAGTAACACAGCTTTGTGTTGTACCTAGATTAAAATCTTGGTTTTTTAAACCCGATTGTAAAGCTTTGACATTTGTCCATAATTTTTCCTTTATCTCAGGCCTTGTTCTTAATAATTCTAATCTTTTCAAAGCTCCAATCACAAGCTGTATTTGTAAAGATTTAGCAAAAACTTGGGATCTCATATTATACTTTAAAAAATCAATAATCATAGAATCAGCAGCAATAAAAGCTCCTGTGCTAGCCAATGATTTAGCAAAAGTTGCAAAGTAAACATCAATTTGATCTTGAACACCCTGTTCCTCTCCCGCACCTGCTCCAGTTGCACCTAAAGTACCAAAACCGTGTGCATCGTCAACAAGTAATCTAAACTTGAATTTAGTTTTTAAAGCAACAATTTCTTTGATTTTTCCTTGCTCACCTCTCATGCCAAATACTCCTTCAGAAATAACAAGAATACCTCCTCCGGTTTTTTCAGCAATTTTCGTAGCTCTTTCTAAATTTAAGGATAGGCTTTCTATATCGTTGTGTTGGTAAGTAAATCTTTTTCCAATGTGTAAACGTACTCCGTCAACAATACAAGCATGTGCATCTATATCATAAACAATAACATCATTTTTAGAAACTAATGAATCAATAGTAGATAAAATTCCTTGGTATCCAAAATTTAAAACATAAGCTTTTTCTTTGGAAACAAAAGTTGCTAATTCACTTTCTAATTGTTCGTGAAATTTAGTATGACCGGACATTAATCTTGCACCCATTGGATATGCAGATCCGTATTCTTTTGCAGCATTTATATCAGCTTCTCTAATTTCAGGATGATTAGCAAGACCTAAATAATCATTTACACTCCAGGTAATTACCTCTTTACCATTAAAAATCATTCTATTTCCAATAGGTCCTTCTAATTTTGGAAAGGCAAAATAACCCTCAGCAATACTAGCATATTTTCCTAAAGGACCTTTGTTTTCTATAATTTTGTCGAATAAATCTTTCATTAAAAAATGAGTACTAAATTATATAGCAAAAATAGTCTTATTTAATAAATTCTATAGGCTTTTCTAGTTCAGTTTTTTCAGAATCAAAAAAACCTTGATCATACATCCATTTATCACTATATATTTTACTCATATATCTTGAACCATGATCACAAAAGATCAAAACAACATTACTGTTTTTGGTAAACATTTTTTCATTAGATAATTGTTTAACAGCTTGCATTGCTGCACCGGATGTGTAACCAACAAATAAACCCTCTTTTAATGCAATTTCTCTTGAGGAATGTGCACTTTCTTCATCATTAACTTTTTCAAATAAATCAATTATATCGAAATCAGTAGCTGTTGGAATTAAATTTTTACCTAAACCCTCTATTCTATATGGGTATATTTCATCTTCATCAAATTCTTTAGTCTCATGATATTTTTTTAAAACAGAACCATAAGCATCAACCCCAATAATTTTAATATTTGGGTTCTGTTCTTTTAAAAATTTACCTATTCCCGAAATTGTTCCACCAGTTCCACTACTTGCGACTAAATGTGTAATTGCGCCTCCAGTCTGTTTCCATATTTCTGGACCTGTAGTCTTGTAATGAGCTTCTGTATTTAAACTATTAAAATATTGATTTATATAAAACGAACCTTTAATCTCTTCGTGTAATCTTTTAGCCACTTGATAATACGATCTATCATCATCAGCACTTACATGAGCTGGACAAACATAAACTTTAGCTCCCATGGCTTTGAGCATGTCAATCTTGTCAGGAGATGATTTGGAGGAAACTGCTAGTATACAGTTATAACCCTTCACTATACTAACCATAGCAATACTAAAACCAGTATTTCCAGATGTTGTTTCAATTATTGTTGCACCAGGTTTTATTAATCCTTTCTTTTCAGCAGATTCTATAATATGTAAAGCTATCCTATCTTTATTAGAATGACCCGGATTAAATGCCTCAACTTTAGCATAATAATTACCAGGGATATCTTTAACTATTTTATTTAATTTAACAAGAGGAGTCCTCCCTATTAGTTCTAGGGCATTTTTGTAAGCTTTTACTTTTCCTTTCATTTAATTCTTGAT
Organism: Cryomorphaceae bacterium; assembly: GCA_003331265.1. Lineage (GTDB taxonomy): Bacteria > Bacteroidota > Bacteroidia > Flavobacteriales > Flavobacteriaceae > MAG-121220-bin8. The sequence goes on from QOPV01000040.1 coordinate 9,184, forward strand.
CGTTGAAGTAGGCAAATTACTTAAAAAAACCCGTCTTCACCAAATTTTATGTCTAATTATGAATTTTTTCTAGATCAAATAAAAATGCATATTCCTTAGCAACTTCTTTTAAAGCTTCAAATCTACCAGAGGCGCCGCCATGACCAGAAGACATATTTATATTTAGTAATAATAAATTATTATCTTTTTTTAATTCTCTTAACTTTGCTACCCATTTTGCTGGTTCCCAGTACTGAACTTGAGAATCATATAATCCTGTAGTTACTAATAGATTTGGATAATTTATCTGTGAGACATTATCATATGGAGAGTACGAAAGTATATAATTATAATATTCTTTTTCATTAGGGTTTCCCCACTCATCATACTCTCCAGTCGTTAATGGAATAGATTCATCTAACATCGTGGTTACTACATCAACAAAGGGTACAGCCGAAATGACCCCATTATACAATTCTGGAGCTAAATTAATAACAGAACCCATTAATAATCCTCCAGCAGACCCACCATATGCATAACTTTGCTTAGAATTTGTATATCCTTGAGATATTAAATATTTAGTACATGAAATAAAATCTCTAAATGTATTTTTCTTATTTAGAAGTTTTCCATTTTCATACCACTCCCTGCCCATATATTCACTTCCTCTAACATGAGCAATTGCAAAAACAAATCCTCTATTTAATAAAGATAGACGGCTAATTGAAAAGTATGGATCAATTGTATTACCATATGATCCGTAACCATATAATAACAATGGGTTTTTACTATTTTTCTGTAACCCTTTTTTGTATACTAAAGATATTGGTACGTCAGTCCCATCTTCAGATTTAGACCAAATTCGTTCAGAAATATAATTATCTTTATCAAAATCAGGGTCCAAAACCTGTTGTTGCTTTCTAATTGTTTTTTCTTTGGTTTCCATGTTAAAATCTATAACACATGGTGGATTAGTTAGCGAGTTAAATCCGTATCTTAAAATATTGGTATTAAAATCAATATTGTTTGTTGTGTAGGCTGAATAAGTCTCACAATTGAAGTCCAAATAATAATCTTCAGAATCATCCCATTTTTTAATATTTATTCTATTTAATCCATTTGATCTTTCACTAACAACCAAGTAGTTTTTAAAAACATCTACACCTTCAATTAATACACCTTTTCGGTGATCTATTACATTTATCCAATTATTATAATCGGTGTTTTTAACTGATGTTTTCATTAGCTTATAATTCTTTGAATTATCAGTATTAGTAATTATATAAAAATAATTTTCAAAGTGATTTATACTATATTCTAAACCTCTTTTCCGTTTACTAAATAATTTAAAATCATCATGAGGAGTATCAGCATTTAAAAATTGGAATTCAGATGTCAAGGTACTGTATGATGCTATTACAATAAACTTATTAGATTTAGATTTAGAAACATTAGTATAAAAAGTATTGTCTTTTTCATGAAATACTAATTCATCATCTTTTGAATTTGTTCCTAAAACATGTTTATAAATCTTATCATTTCTTAATGTTTCAGAATCCCTATTTGTATAAAACAAAGTTGTATTGTCATTACCCCAAGCAAAGTTTCCAGATGTATTGTCTATACAATCATTTAAAAACTNTTAATGTTTCAGAATCCCTATTTGTATAAAACAAAGTTGTATTGTCATTACCCCAAGCAAAGTTTCCAGATGTATTGTCTATACAATCATTTAAAAACTTTCCTGTTTCTAAGTTTTTTATTTTTATAGTATACAATCTTCTTGAAACTGTATCAATACTGTAGGCAGCTAATTTATTATCAGGGCTGATTTTAATATTTGATAAATTAAAAAAATCATAATTCTTAGCTAAAAAATTACAATCAAATAATATTTGTTCTTTAGAATCTAAAGTCTCTTTTTTTCTAACATATATGGGATAATCTTTATCCTTTTTA
>QOPV01000041.1:0-10283 GCA_003331265.1 Cryomorphaceae bacterium
GGAAGTGTCATTCCCATAGCTTCAATTGCTGAAGCCATCGTATTGGCTGTATACATTCCTCCACATGCACCAGCACCAGGACATGCGTTTTTAACAATAGATTTGAATTCATTTTCATCAATTTTACCTGCCACATTTTCTCCCCAAGCTTCAAAAGCAGAAACAATATCTAATTTTTTTCCATTGTGACATCCGGGTGCAATTGTCCCGCCATATACTAAAACACTAGGTCTATTTAATCTTAACATTGCCATTAAAGCACCTGGCATGTTTTTATCACATCCAACGACAGTAACAACTCCATCATATGACATACCTTGAACTACGGTTTCTATAGAATCAGCAATAACATCTCTAGAGGGAAGTGAAAATCTCATTCCTAAAGTTCCCATTGAAATTCCATCACTTACACCAATAGTATTAAATATTAAACCTACTAAATCTGATTTGTTAATACCATTTTTAATCAACTTAGAGAGTTCGTTGAGGTGCATATTACATGGATTACCTTCATAACCAGTACTTGCAATTCCAATTAAAGGTTTTTTGAAATCACCCTCATTCAATCCAATTGCGTGAAGCATGGCCTGGGCAGCAGGTTGAGTAGGATCCTGAGTTACCGCTCTACTAAATTTATTAAGAATCATCTTATATTTTAAAAAAAAACCTTCTCTTTTAAATTGAGAAGGAAATAACTACAACAAAAATATTTAATCTAAAATAATACTTATTCTATATAATTAACACAAATGTATGTATTATTTGTTTTTAAGCATTTTATAAATTGTATTTTTATAAAATCAATAATAATTCATATAATAAATAATCTTTTTTTATGAAAAATTTAATAAATACAGTTATAACTAAACAAAAAGCATTTTTTAAATCAAGAAACACTTTTGATGTAACTAAAAGAAAAAATTACTTAATAGAATTAAGAAAAGAAATTAGAAAAAATGAAAGTGAAATTGAACATGCACTTTTTAAAGATCTTGGTAAATCTGAAGGTGAAAGTTATTTAACTGAGATACATTTTGTGTACGCTGAATTAAAAATTGCTATTAATAATATTGAAAAATGGGCAAAAAGAAAATCTGTAAGATCTTCTTTATTAAATTTTCCTTCTTCCGATTACATAATTGCTCAACCTTTTGGAAATACATTACATATATCTCCATGGAACTATCCTTTTCAACTATCTATTGCGCCTCTAATTGGAGCTATAGCTGCTGGTAATACCGTTGTTTTAAAACCATCTGAATATTCTAAAAACACATCCATTATTTTAGAAAAAATAGTATCCAATGTATTTGAGGATGAATTAGTCAAAGTTTTGTTAGGAGGTCCCGAGTTAGCAAAGGAACTTTTAAATCATCAATGGGATTATATATTTTTTACTGGAAGTGTTAATGTTGGAAAAATAGTTGCTAAAAAAGCTGCAGTAAATTTAACTCCAACAACTCTTGAGCTTGGTGGTAAAAACCCATGTATTGTAGATGAAACTGCTTCAATAAAAGTAACAGCGAAAAGAATAGTTTGGGGAAAATTCATCAATTGTGGGCAAACTTGTATTGCCCCTGATTTTTTAATTGTAAATAAAAGAATAAAACAAAAATTAACACTAGAAATCATAAATCAAATAAAAATACTTTATGGAAAAAATCCACAAAAATCTGATTCTTATGGGAGAATAATTAGTAATAAACATATAAAATTTTTAAGTTCTTTATTAAAAGATCAAAAAATAATATATGGTGGAAAAGTTGATGTAAAATTAAAATATTTTGAACCTACACTTGTTGAAATAAGTAGTTTTAAATCTGATTTAATGGAACAAGAAATTTTCGGTCCAATTCTTCCTATATATGGATACGATAATTTTGATGAAATTGACCAAATTATTTATAAATACAAAAACCCTTTAGCATTATATATTTTTACTAAAAACAGATCTTTTGGTGAAAAATTTCTAAGAAAATACAGTTTTGGTGGTGGAGCCATTAATGATACTGTTGTTCATATAATAAATGATCGTCTACCATTTGGTGGAATTGGAAATAGTGGTATGGGTAAATACCATGGGGAATCGACATTTAAAACATTTTCTCATTTTAAGCCATATATTTCAAAACCTTTATGGATTGATATTCCACTAAGATATCCTCCATTTAAAAATAAAATTAAATTATTAAAAAAAGCACTCAAGCTTATACAGTAAAATATGAGGATATTGACATATTTAATATTATTAATTAGTTTCTCATTAATTAATAAATTCTCGTTAAAAAAAGATCAAAATTTAAACTTTGAGTTAGAGATAATTATAACGAACATAGAGAACCCTGGAAATATATTTATTGCAGTTTACAACAATGCATTGGATTTTAATTCTGATTCGAGTGTTAGAATAACTTATCCTATAAAAGAAAGTGTAATAAAAGATAGTTTCACAAAAAAAATAACTTTAAAGCAAGGTACTTATGCTTTCAAAGTATATGTAGATAAGAATTATAATAATAAATTTGATTTTAATTTTTTTGGATTACCTAAGGAACAATATGGATTTTCTAACGACGTAATGGGTCTTTTTGGCCCTCCAAATTTTCAAGAAGCATCTTTCAAATTAAATTCTAATAGAACAATTAAAACTAAAATGAAATAAATGGAAAAAACAGTTTCAGAGGCAATACAAAACAGAAGATCTGTTAGAATATTCAATGGAAACAAAATAGATTCAAATAAAGTTAAAAATTGTATTTATAATGCAACACTAGCCCCTAATAGCAGTAACCTTCAACTATGGGAATTTATTCACGTAAATGACCCTTTAAATCTTCAGAAACTTTCCAAAGCTTGCATGAACCAAAGTGCCGCAAAAACTGCATCACAAATTGTTGTAGTGGTAACCAGAAGAGATTTATGGAAAAAAAGAAGTAAAGAAAACATAGAATTTCTAAATACTCAATTCAAAAAGAATTTAATAACAGAAAAAAGATATAAACACGCTTTAAAATATTATGAAAAATTAATACCGATTTTATATTTTGACATATTGGGATTACTTGGTATTATTAAATATGTGACATTTCAACTTATTGGATTATTTATCCCTGTAGTAAGGCAAACCACTAAAGCTGACTTAAGAGTTGTTGTTCATAAAACAGCTGGCCTTGCTGCTCAAAACTTTATGAACAGTATGTCTGCTATTGGCTATGATACTTGTCCAATGGAAGGGTCAGATACATTGATGGTAAAAAAAATATTAAATATTCCTAGAGGAGCCGAAATAAATATGGTTATAGGCTGCGGTGAAAGATTAGAAAAAGGAGTTTTTGGACCGAGGTTTAGAGTTCCATTTGAAGATGTTTATAGGTATATTTGAAAAATATTTCAAAAAATGAATGAAAATCTTTTTAAAGAAATTTGTGGCAATTATGCAACTGGGGTTACTGTTATTACTTCTTTTAACAATAACATAAACTATGGTTTCACCGCAAACTCATTCACCTCTGTATCCATCTCTCCCTTTTTAATTCTTTTTTGTTTAAATAAAAAAGCAAATTCTAATAAAGCCCTTAATATTGGAAATCACTTTGTCGTTAATATACTTTCGTCATCCCAATCAAATATTTGTAATCAATTCGCAAATAACAACCTTAGCCCCTCAGAAAGATTTAGTGAAGTTAAAACTAGTTCCACAAAGAACGATATTAAAATTATTTCTGACTCTGTAGGATGGCTTGAATGTAAGGTAAAAAATATAGTTGAAGGAGGAGATCATTTTGTATATATTGGTGAAGTAGAAATGGGTAATTTAAGCGAAAATCAAAATCCACTTATTTACCACAATAGTAAAATAAAAAAAATTATTTGAATTTCCTCAAACCTTCCTCCAACCAGTTTTGATAAACCTCCTTAGATGTGTATTGAATTGGACTATTTAATATCTTTAGATTAGGGTCTAATAAAACATAATACGGTTGGGATGCGCTTTTGAAATTCAATGCTTGTATAGTAGCTGATTTATCTCCAATAGTTCTGATCTCTTTTATTTTTCCAGATTTATATTTTAAATCTAACTGATCACTTAGTTTAAGTTCCTTTCTATCGTCGACGTAAAGAGATATTAAAACAAAATTTTCATTAATTAAATCATACACATTTGGATCAGTCCAGACATTTTCTTCAATTCTTCTACAGTTAACACAAGCCCATCCTGTGAAATCAAGTAAAATTGGTTTATTTTTTTCTTTTGCGAATTCTAAGCCTTCATTAAAATCTTTAAAACAATTAAAACCGAGTGGGCAATCATTAGCTTTTGGGTAAATACTATAAAATGATGGAGGAGTAAAACCACTCAAAAGACGTGCACTATTGCTTCCACTTGGAAGAAGGGCTGGACTTAAATATATTGCAAAGCATAAAAAAATCAATGAAAGTGTGACATTAAACTTTGATCTTTTCACAACATGACTTTCGTTAGGGAATTTATAAGTACCTAACATATACAGTGAAAGTAATATTGAAATAATCACCCAAATACCAATAAATATCTCTCTTTTTATTAAACCCCAATGTTCTACTAAGTCTGCATTTGATAAAAACTTAAATGCAAATCCTAATTCTAAAAATCCTAAAATAATTTTAAATGTATTCATCCATCTTCCAGATTTAGGTAAAGAATTCAACATATTAGGGAAAAGAGCAAATAATGTAAAAGGAAGAGCAAGTGCCACTCCAAATCCTAACATTCCAACTGATAATTGCATTGCGCCACCTTGTGAAGATATAGAACCAACAAGTAAAGAACCAAGAATAGGCCCAGTACAAGAAAAGGAAACTAAAACCAGAGTCATAGCCATGAAAAATATTCCAATAAAACCTCCAATACTATTTGATTTTGAATCTATTGAATTTACCCATGAAGAAGGAATTGTAATTTCATAAAAACCAAAAAATGAAAATGCAAAAATTATGAATATTATAAAAAACAAAACGTTTAAAACGGCATTGGTGGAAATAGTATTTAAAATTTCAGGATCTAGAGATTCCAAGAAATGAAATGGCACACTTAAAAACAAATATATTAAGACTATAAAAAGACCATAAAGTATGGCGTTAAAAGACGAATTCGAGTTGGAATCTTTATTTGTAAAAAATGATACCGTAAGAGGGATCATAGGAAAAACACATGGGGTAAGTAGGGCTAGTAAACCTCCTAAGAAACCTAAAATTAATAAATCAAGATAATTATTTCCAGAAATACTTTGATCAGAGGAATAAGTTTCTAATAACTCTGCGTTTTTTAAATCAAAAACAAGCGGATTTGAATCATCAATTATTAATGTTGAAAAATCTTCATTTTTTATTGTTTGTGAGCTACCATCTAAATTAAATACTAATTCAGATTCTCTAAAAATACAAAGCGAATCATCACAAGCTTGATACATAATATTTGCATAAACTTTTGATATATCCGAACTATTAATTTCAATTACCTGTTTAAAAGTATTGGAATTGATAAAATATGATTGGTCTAATTGAAAAATAGGATCAAATTTGGTTATAGATTCTGATTCAATCATTTTTCCAATCAAATTAAATGAATCTGAGGGTTCATTTTTAAAAATAAATTCAGTAGGTATTGCACCTCCATCTATTAAAAATTGTGAATACAACCTCCAATCTTTTTCAATATTGGAAGTAATAATCAACTCATATTTATTATCAGAAATTGGATTTACTGAAGTGGTGAAAGTGACCGGTTCTTGGGAATATGCTAAATTAATAGAAAACAAGACAAATAATAAACTCAAAATACCCCTCATAAAACGTCTATTTTAATGGATGCTTTTTTAGATTTAAAATATCTTCTATCAACTCTTTCTCCAACAATCCAAATCACTTCATCTTGATTACATAGCAACCATTGATTTTGTTTGTCAAAGAAAGACATTTTTTGATCTTTATAATACTTTGAAATCAATTTTTTTCCTTTCATCCCTAAAGGATAAATAATATCACCTTTTCTAAATTTTCTTAAAATAAGAGGAAATTTAACTTCGTCTTTAGAAATAAATATCGATTTATGATTAAATTTCGCTTCAAAGTCCCCTATTTCAATATTGATTTTAATCGGATTATCAATTCCTTTCTTACCAACTTTAATAATTTCATCAAATTCTTTAGACTTTTTCTTTAAGATTAAATTCAAACGATCACTTAGTAAGATATGAGAATCTGATTCAATAATTTTTCCAGAAATTGAATTACAAAGTTTTATGATTTCATCCGGTTTTTTAAAATTATAATCTTTAAATAATTGATAAACTTCAACTTTATTATCCTTAACAAATTTCTTAGCAATAATGGTTTTATCTCCATTAATATAAAAATTATCTTTTTTTTGAATGTTTATGTATTTTTCAATAATTATGTTTGAGTTTTTTAAAAAACTCATTGTTGTATTTGACTGAGACAAGAATTTAGGATGAAGTTGTTTCAAAAAGGGAATAATTTGATTTCTAATTTGATTTCTTAAATAGTCATTTTTTATGTTTGAGGAATCTTCTCTCCATTTAATATTATTTTTTTTTGCATACTCTAATATGTTATTCTTAGAAAAAATAAGCAATGGTCTGACAATAATACCATTCAAGGATTTAATTCCCATTAAACCTTCTAATCCAGTAGCCCTAGAAAGGTTAAGAATAAATGTTTCTAAGGAATCATCCATATGATGAGCTGTCAGAATATAATCTAGTTTTTTCTTTTTTGAAAGATCATAAAACCAATCATATCTTAATTTCCTAGCCGCCATTTGTAAAGAATTTTTTGGCAACTGAGTAACAAAAGTTTTTGAAAAAAAAGGAATGGAATTATTTAAACAATATTCCCTTACAAATTCCTCATCTAAATCACTTTCTTTTTCTCTGAGTTTGAAATTACAATGAGCAACGCTAACATCATGTTTAGTTTTACAAAGCAAATCAATTAATACCATACTGTCTAACCCTCCACTAACGCAAACAAGAAGTTTAGATTTTTTTAAGAAATCAAAATCATTTTTTATATGTTCAAAAAAAATATTAAACATTAAGACAATATTACGTTTTTTAATAAATTAAAAAAAAATGTCATCTAAGAATTGACAACATTGGTTCTGCTTTTAACAAACATTCCTCATATTCCCTTTTGGGTGAGGAATTTGTAGTGATTGCACTACCCACATGAAATGAAAGATATTTATTTTTTGAATCATATATTAGGGATCTAATTACTACATTAAAATCAAAATTCCCATGAGGATCAATATATCCTAATGCTCCACTATATAATCCTCTTTTAGACACTTCTAAATTATCAATAATCTTTAATGCTTTAATTTTTGGTGCACCAGTCATACTGCCCATTGGAAAGGTAGATTTAATAATATCGATCATTTTTAATTTAGAATCAATTTGTGATTCAACTGTAGAAATCATTTGATGAACTTTTTCAAAAGGGTAAACTTTACAAAGTTCAGTTACTTTAACACTTCCAGGATAAGAAAATCTGGAAAGATCATTTCTCACTAAATCTACAATCATTATGTTTTCAGACCTTTCTTTTGGATCTTGATTTAATTCATTTTTTAAAATCAAATCAGTTTCATGATTAAAACCTCTTTTAGAAGTGCCTTTTATTGGTTGTGTTATTACTCTGTTGTCTATTCTTTTAATATATCTTTCAGGCGATGAGGATAATAAATAAATGTGATTATGCTTTAAATAAGCACTCATTGGATTTTTAGAAATTTGATTTAATTTTTGAAAAACTTTTTGAGGGCATATCACTGAATTATTTGAAAACCATTCCATACAAAAGTTTGCTTCATAAACATCTCCTCTGTTAATATGAAATAATAGTTTATTTACTTTTTCTTCGTATTGTAATTTTGACAACCTAGGAAATAATTTTATCTCAGCTTGCTCATAACTATCATCAATATTTTGAGAATTTATTTTGTTCCAGTCAGATATTATTTCAGATTCATTTAAATAATGAGCTTCAATATTTCCAGACTTGATCAACCATATTTTTTTAGGTTGAAAAAAAAATAAATTGGGTAAACTATAACCTGAAATATTATTACTTTCCAGATTTTCTAATTCGTTTTTTAAATCATAAGAGAAATATCCAAAAATCCAATCCTGAGTTTTATTTAAATAAGCATCCAATTTTTCAAGTGAATTATTATTAGTGAATGCAAGTTTTGAGTAAGGATCTAATGCTAAAATAGTATCCAAATTTCCTATTCTTTGTGGATAATTATTTGAATCCAAAAAAATAGATGTTTTTGAATATTCTGACCACTTAAAAAGCTTTTTTTTAAAAGTAGATATATTTTCAGACTTGAATGTAGTTTTGATTCGTTTCAATAAAGTAGTTTTATAAAACAAATTTAACGTATTAATAGATTATGATCCTTTAAAAATGAACTATATATTTATATTTAATTTTAGAATTATAATTTAAATCCATTAACAATGAAGATTAAACTTTTTTTACTTTTTACTTTTTATTTTTTATTTATTTCGTGTGAAAAATTAGATGAAACAAACAAACCCAATGTAATTATTTTTATTGCAGATGATATAAGCTGGGATGATTTTGGTTGTTATGGAAATAATCAAGTGAATACACCTAATATAGACCTTTTAGCTAAAAATGGTATAATTTTTAATAACACCTATTTAACTACAAGTTCTTGTAGTCCCAGTAGAAACTCAATAATCACTGGTCGATATCCTCACAACACTGGAGCTGCCGAACTTCATACATCTCCACCAATTGATATGATTTCATTCCCTGAAATTCTTAAAGACAATGGTTATTACACTCTTCAAGCTGGAAAATTTCATATGGGTGAGTATGCAAAAAGAGGCTTCAGTGAAGTTCATGATGATAAAAAAATTAATGGCTTAGGTGGTGAAAATTACTGGGAAAAAGCCATTTTAAACCGACCAAAAGAAAAACCATTTTTTATGTGGATGGCATCTTATGATGCCCATCGAACTTGGGGAGAAAATAAATTTGCCAATACGCATAACCCAGATAAAATAATTGTTCCTGATTATCTAATTGACGGGGATTTGACCAGAAAAGATTTAGCAGATTATTATGATGAAATAACTAGATTTGACTTTCATATCGGAAAGGTAATTGAAAAATTAAAAGAACAGAATGTCTTTCAAAATACTCTAATTATAGTGATGTCTGATAACGGAAGACCCTTTCCCCATAGCAAAACTAGATTAAACGATCAGGGGGTGAAAACTCCATTTATAATCCATTATCCAAATATTAATGAATCCAAAGGAAAGATTAGCAATAGTCTAATTAGTTCAATTGATATTGCCCCTACAATAATTGATTTAGCAAATATTAACCCTATAAAAAGTTTTCAAGGATTAAGTTTTAAAAAACTATTAATTGATCCAAATAAAAAATTTAGAAATTATGTTTTTGCTGAACATAATTGGCATGATTACGAAGCACATCAGAGGATGGTTAGAGATGACAGTTATTTATATATAATAAACTCCAGATCTAATTTTCCATTAACGGGACCACTAGATGCTATAAATAGTCCTACTTATATTGATTTAACAAACGCATTAAAAAATAATGTGATAAATAGTAAACAATCTGAAATATTTATTAAGCCAAGACCTAAGGAAGAACTATATAAATTAAATGACGACCCTTATCAATTTAATAATTTAATGAACAAAAATATAGTTCCAGAAAACTATATAGTTTTAAAACAAAAACTTAATGAATGGATATTAACAACGGGGGATAATATTCCCAATAAGTTAACTAAGGATTGGTATTTGAAGGAACAGGAACAATACAATCAATCTTCATTATTAAAAACTAGTGATTTTGGAATTAGAGGAGAAATGCCAGGTTTTTATTTAAACGCAGTAAAAAACAATAATAAAGGACCTTTTTAATTACATATGTAATGCTCTATCCTGAGTTGCAGCTAAGGCTGCTTCTTTAATAGCCTCAGCATAAGTAGGATGCGAATGACTCATTCTTGAAATATCCTCGGCTGATGCTCTAAATTCCATTGCAGTAACCGCTTCTGCAATTAAATCAGCTGCTCTTGCTCCAATAATATGAACTCCCAATATTTCATCTGTTTTTTTATCAGCCAATATCTTAACAAAACCATCAATATCCATACTTGCTCTAGATCTTCCCAATGCTCGCATCGGAAACTGTCCTTTTTT
>QOPV01000041.1:10289-17394 GCA_003331265.1 Cryomorphaceae bacterium
GTATATATAACGTTAGGGATTAAATTATAATTAATATGAGGTTTCTGCTTAGCCATGATTTCAGCAACCATTACTCCTTCCTCCTCAGCCTTGTGAGCAAGCATAGGCCCTTTTATTACATCACCTATTGCATAAATATTATCACATTTTGTTTGTAATTTATCGTTAACTTTTATCTGACCCTTATCATTTGTATCTATTTCTAAAGAACTTAAATTCAAACCCTCTGTATAGGGTTTTCTTCCAACAGAAACTAAACAATAATCACCATCAAAAACAACTTTATTTCCTTTTTCATCTTCAGCTTCTATCTTAACGTTATTATTTTCAGTTGAGACATTAAAAACTTTATGTGATAAGTAAAATTTTATTTTTTGTTTTTTAAAAATCCTTAACAATTCTTTTGAAACGGCAGAATCCATAAATGGTGTAATTGTATTAGAATATTCAACCACTGAAACTTCAGATCCTAACCTACTGTATACTTGTCCTAATTCTAAACCAATAACTCCACCACCAATAACTACTAGTTTTTTGGGAATTTCTTTAAGCTTTAATGCTTCAGTAGAAGTTATAATTCTATTCTTGTCAATCTTGGCAAATGGAAGCGATGTGGGTTTAGATCCTGTGGCTATAACAGCGTTTTCAAACAATATCTGTGTTGTTTCTGATGAGTTTTCAATTTTAATAGTTTTTGTATCAATAAAGGAACCTAAACCATTATAAACTTTAATATTATTTTTGTTCATTAAAAAATCTATTCCTTTCACTGTTTGGTCAACAACATTTTGTTTTCTAGAAATCATCTTTTCTAAATCAACTTTAACACTTCCCTCAAAGCTAATTCCATGGGTTTCAAAGTTATGAACAGCGTCATGAAAATGATGTGAGGAGTCTAATAGAGATTTTGATGGAATACAACCAACGTTCAAACAAGTACCACCAAGTGAGTTGTATTTTTCAATTAAGGCCGTTTTCATTCCCAGTTGAGAACATCTAATAGCACATACATAGCCTCCAGGTCCAGAGCCGATAATAACTACATCAAATTTATCCATCAATTTTTTTTCAAAAATACAAATGTTTTGTTTTATTTAATCAACTGATCTAAATAAAGTTTAATAACTTTTAAAGAAAATTATATATTAACTTAGTATTATAAAAAACTTCATTTAATTGAAAAATAAAAAACATTCGATTTCATTATTAGAATCACTTATTCCTATTTTTATTTTAATTACTCTTCTGGCCTATAACGTTTTTATTTATGGTGATGATGCCATGAGTGGATCGAATCAGTTTATATTATTAATCGGTGCAGCTATTGCTTGTGTTTTTGGTTTACAAAAAGGAATACACTTTAAATCTATGATTGAATCTGTTTCATCAAATATTAAATCAATTACAGGAGCAATTTTAATTCTATTATTTGTTGGAGCACTTTCTGGAACTTGGTTGGTTAGTGGAATTATTCCTTCAATGATTTATTATGGATTACAAATTCTTCATCCTACTATTTTTTTACCATCTTGTTTAATTATATGCGCAATAATATCTATTGCAACTGGAAGTAGTTGGACTACTTCTGCAACTGTTGGAATAGCATTGATTGGAATTGGTAGAGCTATAGATATTCCAGAAGGAATGGTAGCAGGAGCTGTGATTTCTGGAGCATATTTTGGAGATAAACTGTCTCCATTAAGTGATACAACAAATTTAGCCCCAGCAGTTTCTGGTTCAGATCTTTTTACACATATTAAATATTTAACTATTACAACTGTTCCAACGGTCTTAATTACAATATTTATTCTTTCTTTAATAAATTTCTTTACAATATCCTCAGGTCCAACTGATCATCAATCCCTTTTAGATACAATTGATAATACTTTTAATATTTCTCCTTTTCTTTTTATAGTTCCATTAATCGTAATTTTTATGATTTTTAAAAAAACTCCGCCCTTAATAGCGTTATTTATTGGAACAGTTTTAGGAGGAATATTTGCTGTGATTTTCCAATCTTCGATAATAAACACTATTTCTGGAAATTCAGAACTAACTTTCAGTGGAGCTTATCAAGTTGTTTTGAATTCAATGACAATAGAAACTTCAATTGACTCTGGGGACCCAATTTTAAATGATTTATTTTATAGTGGAGGAATGAAGGGAATGTTAGACACAATTTGGTTGGTAATTTGCGCTATGGTTTTTGGTGGAATAATGGAATCGATTGGCGCATTAAAAAAGATCAGTTCATCGTTATTAGAATTAGGTAAGTCAACATTTTCAATATTTGCAAGCACTGTAGGAAGTTGTTTAGCAATTAATCTAACAGCTTCTGATCAATATTTATCAATCGTAATCCCAGGAAAAATGTTTTCAAAAGCTTATAAAGACAAAAATTTAGCTCCAGAAAACTTAAGTAGAACTCTTGAAGATTCTGGAACTGTAACATCAGTATTAATACCATGGAATACTTGTGGGGCATACCAATCTAGTATTTTAGGAGTTAGTGTCGCCGATTATTTTATTTATGCAATATTCAATTGGCTTAGTCCATTTATGACATTATTTGTAGCTGCTTTAAATATCAAAATCAAAAAACTGAATAATAAAACGATTTAATATTTTTAAATATAAATCTTTACTTTTGTTATACACTTCTTATGGCTAAAACTATTAATAAAGAAAATAGAAAAACATTATTCACCTTAAGTCGAAGCCAACAGATTATGTTAGGTGTATTTCTAATACTTATTTCGATCATTATATTTGCCTCATTATTATCTTACTTCAATTCTTGGAGAGCAGATCAATCTGAAATAGAAAGTTTCTTTAATAAAGAAGCTGAGACTATAAATATTGCTAAAAAATTTGGTGCTTTAATAAGTCATTTTTTAATTTATAAAACATTTGGAATTGCATCATTTATTATATCTTTTTTATTATTCATTAGTGGTTTATCTTATTTCGTAGGTGCTGACTCAAGCAAACTAATAAACAAATGGACATGGGGGTTTTTAGCAACTATTTGGTTTTCCTTATTTTTTGGATACTTCTTTACTAATCCAATTTTAGGAGGAGCGGTTGGTTTTGAAATTACTGATTTTATTACAATCTACACAGGCGATATAGGTGTCATTACTCTATTAGTTTTTGGTTTTATTTCATTTATTGTATTAAAAATTAAATTAACCCCTGAGATCATGTATGATACATTAAAAAAATATTTTATTTCAAAAAAAACTGATAATAATGAACCATTTAAAGAACCTAATTCATCAGTTGATTTAAATATTAACAACGATAATTCAAATGAAAAAGAAATTGAAACTAACGTTAAATTAAATAAGAATTTAAAACCAACAATTGAAAATTTTTCCTCAATAGAAAAGGATGATAATAAATCTGATCCTAAGACTGATGAAATAAAAATTGAAATAAAAGAAAATAAAGAAGAAGAAATATTAGATGAAGATTTGATAGCTAAAAATTTGGTTAAAAAATATGGTGAATATGACCACACACTTGAACTTAAAAATTTCCAACCTCCCTCTGTAGAATTGTTAAAAGATTATGATAATGGTGGAGTTATTACAATCAACCAAGAAGAGTTAGAAGAAAACAAAGAAAAAATAATCGATACTTTAGGAAATTATAAAATTGGAATAGCCGAGATAAAAGCTACTATTGGTCCAACTGTAACGCTTTATGAAATAGTTCCAGAGGCAGGTATTAGGATATCCAAAATAAAAAATCTTGAAGATGATATTGCCTTATCACTTTCTGCTTTGGGAATTAGGATTATTGCTCCAATTCCTGGAAAAGGAACCATTGGAATTGAAGTTCCTAATAAGAACTCTACAATTGTTTCCATGAAGTCAGTTATTTCATCCAAAAACTATCAAGATGCTGAAATGGAGCTTCCTCTAGCTTTAGGAAAAACTATTAGTAACGAAACTTATATAGTTGATTTGGCTAAAATGCCGCATTTACTTATGGCAGGTGCTACAGGTCAAGGTAAATCAGTCGGCCTTAATGCAGTTTTAACCTCATTGATTTATAAAAAACACCCTTCAGAAGTTAAATTTGTCTTAGTAGATCCTAAAAAAGTAGAATTAACACTTTTTAATAAAATAGAAAGACATTATTTAGCTAAACTACCAGATTCTGAAGAAGCTATTATAACTGATAATAAAGCAGTAATAAAAACATTAAACTCTTTGTGTATTGAAATGGATAATAGATATGAAATGCTAAAGAACGCGTTATGTAGAAATATCAAAGAGTATAATACAAAATTTAAACAGAGAAAATTAAATCCTGAATCTGGAAATGTTTTCCTCCCCTATATAGTACTAATCATTGATGAGTTCGCTGATTTAATTATGACAGCAGGAAAAGAAGTAGAAACCCCAATAGCTAGATTAGCACAACTAGCAAGAGCAGTAGGTATTCATCTTATAATTGCTACTCAAAGACCCTCAGTTAATGTAATAACTGGAATAATAAAAGCTAACTTCCCAGCTAGAATAGCTTTTAGAGTAACTTCTAAAATAGATTCAAGAACAATACTTGATAGTGGTGGTGCAGATCAATTGATTGGAAGAGGAGATATGTTATACACCCAAGGAAATGAACTTATTAGAATTCAATGTGCTTTTGTAGATACCCCAGAAATACAAAAAATAACAGAATTTATAGGTTCCCAAAAAGCATATGCTAGCGCACATGAACTTCCTGAGTATATTGGAGAAGAAGGAAGTAGTTCAATAGAAAATAACATTGATGATAGAGATATTCTATTTAAAGAAGCGGCAGAGGTTATTGTAATTGCTCAACAAGGTTCCGCTTCTTTACTTCAAAGAAAAATGAAATTAGGCTACAATCGAGCAGGAAGGATTATCGACCAATTAGAGGCTGCTGGAATTGTTGGTCCTTTTGAGGGAAGTAGAGCAAGAGATGTTTTAATTTCAGACATGGCTTCATTAAATGCTTTTTTAGAAAATGAAAAAAACAAATAATGAAAAACTATACTTTCTATATTTTATTACTAACTTTTAGTAATTTATTTTCTCAAAATGATTTAAAAGTCGAACAACTATTAGATAAAGTCAGCTTCAATATCGATCAATCTACAAGTTATTCTTTGAATTTTTCCTATATAATTGATGATGATATAGCTCAAAAAAGAAAAGGAAATATTATAATTAGTAAAAATAAATATATTTTAGAATTTTTAGGTGTTAAACAGATATCTGACTCAAACTTTATTTATACAATTGTGCCTGAAAATCAAGAAGTAATGATTTCAAAAATTCAGAAAGAGGATGAAGAAAATATAAGTCCTTCAAACATTTTGAAATTTTATAGACAAGGATATGAAATAGAAATGGATCAATTAAAAGTTGAATCAGGTTTATCAATACAATTCCTAAAACTTACTCCGAATTTATCTGATTCAGAGATAAGTCACATATTTTTGGGAATAAATATTAATAATAATAATATTTATAAAGTTATTGAGGTTGGTAAGAATAATTCAAAGACTATGCTAAAAATTGAAAATATCTCATATAATTTAAAAATAAATGAAGATGCTTTTGATTTTAAAGAGGATGATTATGAGGGTTATTATATAGAAAAGATTTAGTATGAAAATTATCGATAAATATATATTAACGTCATATTTGAAAATATTTTTCACTTTCTTTTTTATTTTGATGTTCATATTTATATTTCATCTAATATGGATGTTTATAGATGACTTAGCAGGAAAAGAAGTAGACTTTGAAATTATTTTTAAATTTTTACTTTATTATTCTCCCAAACTTCTGCCCTTAGTAATCCCACTTACTGTATTATTAGCTTCAATTATGACTTTTGGAAACCTTTCAGAAAACTATGAATTAGCAGCAATAAAGTCCTCTGGAATCTCCTTATTCAAGTCAATGAGAAGTTTAATAGTTTTCAATTTATTACTTTCAATTGGAATGTTTTTTGTTGCTAATTCATTAATTCCTCATGCTGAATTTAAATCTTATAATCTTAGAAAAAATTTAGCAAAACTAAAACCTGCTTTAGCAATAACAGAGGGAGTTTTTAACGATATCAACACAATGAACATTAAAGTTGATAAAAAATACGGTCCGGATAACAATCTTCTAAAAGATGTAATAATTCATAAAAACAATTATAACTCTAAAAATTTAATAGTAATAAAAGCTGAAGATGGTGAATTAGTCAATAGTAATAATGAAGAAATATTACAATTAATTTTAAGAAATGGAAAAAGATATGAAGAAATTGAAAGTCAGAATCCATCTACCAAACAGTTCAAACCACACACATTTGTCTCTTTTGATAAATATATAATGAATATTGATTTAAGAGAGTTTAATCAAGTAGATTTCGATGAAGAAAAATATAGTAACACCTATCGAATGCAGAATATTTCACAATTAAATTATAGTATCGATTCACTCTCTGAAAAACTAAATTTTAGATATGAAAATTTTGGAAAGAATTTTTATACCAGAACAGGAATAAACAATTTTCAAAGAACCGTTAGAATGGATAAAAAACTTAACGATGTAGATCTTTATTCTAATTATAAAACACATTTGGAAGATTATTCAAAAGACATTCAAGTTTCAATTGTGAACTCATCCATAAATAACTTAACAGGACAAAAACAGGTTCTAACAAATCAAAAAAACACATTCTTTATTAAAGAAAAAATAATAAATCTTCACAAGTCAAATCTATTTGATAAATATTCATTTCCGTTAGCCTCAATAATACTTTTCTTTGTTGGTGCACCTCTGCCTCAATAATACTTTTCTTTGTTGGTGCACCTCTGGGTGCTCTCATAAGGAAAGGAGGGTTTGGCCTTCCCATGGTAGTATCATTGATTTTATTTTTAACCTATCATTTTGTTGGGACTTTTAGTAAAAATGCTGCGGAGGATGGTAGTATAGATGCATTGTTGGGTAGTTGGATCCCTAACATGATAATGTTTCCACTTGGAATCTACCTATTAAGCAGAGCGTCAGCTGATAAAACAATTTTTAATTTGGATAATATTTTAAAACCTTTTAGAATTACT
>QOPV01000042.1 GCA_003331265.1 Cryomorphaceae bacterium
CGATAATGATGACTCTACAAATATTGATCAAGGAGACTGGGTAAATGCTCAATTTACATCTGAACTAAAGAATCCTAAGGGAGATGTAATAAGGGAAGTTTTTTATGAATTTTATCATATTATTGATGGAAAAATAGCTAGTTGGAGTCAATTTAAAAGAGATGAAAAAAAACTTGAATAATAATATAAATAAAAATATTCTAAATTTAAAAGCCCTTTAAATAGGGCTTTTTTATGTCTAAATTTATTTAAAATGAAGTTTTGATATTTTACCACTACCAGCTGCATAAGCTGTACAATCATCTAAAAATCTTAAAGTGTAATATCCTTCATCACTAATGTGATTCCAGGAATATCCTCCATCATTTGAAATATCAATTCCGTTAAAACCAACTGTAACTAAAGATTTACCATTACTGTTTGGAAAATATTGAACACAGCTTCTGTAACCAGGACTTTGATTGTCAGCAACAGTTTTCCAAGTTTTACCACCATCATTTGTAATAATTTTATTTGATATATTCTCTAAAGGTTTGGTATAGTCTCCTCCAATAGCAAATCCATTTTTTTTGTCATAAAAATCGATACTAAAAATACCCTTTGTTGATTCACCTTGAATTATGGGTGTATTTATTATTTCCCAGTTTTTCCCTTTATCTTCTGAATAATATACCCTACTGTTTATTCCTCCACTAGCAACCCATACTTTGTTATCAACGATGGATATATTTGTGTCACTTGCAGCAAAAAAACCTTCCTCTTTTAATGGATTATCGAAATTACTACAATCCAATTTTTCCCAGTTATCTCCTCCGTTTCTAGTTATTAAAACACTAATACATCCGTCCATAAAATCCCCAACAACTAAACCCTCCTTTGCATTCCAAAAATCCATGGAATCATAAAAAACATTTTTATTCACCTCTCTGTAAACCACCTCTCCGTTTTTAAAAAGGAGTGCGGGATTTCCAATGGTAATGGAAAAAATATCTTCATTTACAATGGCTAAAGATCTAAAGTTTGGAGATAAAATTGAATCCATTTCAGATTTATAACTCTCTACTTTTATCAAATCGGGTTGATTAATATTAAATGAATATATGTCTCCGCTAGATGTAGCATTATACACCACAGAATCCTGTATTTCAAGGGCTCTTATGTTCAGGGTAGAGTCAATTAAAACATGGTTAATATCAACTTTTGAAAATTTTATAGGAATCTTAAAGTAATTATTATGACAACTAACTAAAATCAGCAATAAAAATAATTTTACAAAAAGAACTCGTTTTGAATACATATAATCAGTTTTATCTTTAAATTTAATATAAATAACTTTATCAATAAGAAATGAATAAACTATTCAAACTATCATTAATTTTTAGTCTAATTCTAACAATTAGTTGTGAAAAAAAATCTAAAAAACCAAAAATAGCTATTGCGGGATTAGCCATAGAATCAAGTACTTTTTCCCCAGCCAAAACCATTGAAGAGGATTTTAAAGCCAGAGTTGGTGAAGATGTTTTTACATTTTATCCATTTTTATCAAAAGACTCAGTGAATAGAAAAAGAGCTAACTGGATTCCGACAATTAGAGGACATGCTCTGCCTGGTGGAATCGTAACTAGAGAAGCGTATGAATCTCTTGTAAATAAAACTTTAATAATGCTTAAAGAAAAGATGCCGTTTGATGGACTATTCTTTGATATTCACGGAGCAATGAGTGTGGAGGGAATTGATGATCCTGAGGGTGATTTTATAACTAGAATTAGAGAGGTGATTGGTTATCAAACTTTGATTTCAACATCAATGGATTTACATGGAAATGTTTCTTTAGAATTAGCAAAACAAACCGACCTAATTACTTGTTATAGAATGGCGCCCCATGAGGATGCAATAGAATCTAAAAAAAGGACAGTCGACAACCTATTACAAAGATTAGAGTCTGGTAAAGGAAAGCCATTATACAAAGCTAGGATTGAAGTACCAATTTTGCTTCCAGGTGAAAAAACCAGTACTAGAATTGAACCAGGTAAAAGTTTATATGCAAAAGTGGATCCAATTACCAAAAGACCTGGAGTAATTGATGCAGGTATTTGGTTAGGATATCCTTGGGCTGATGAACCTCGTAATCATGGTGTAATAATGGTAACAGGAGACGATAAAATATCCGTTAATGAAGCTGCTGAATTTCTAGCAGAAAGCTTTTGGAATGTCAAAGATGAGTTTGAATTTGTAGCCCCTGTTGCATCATTGGAAGAAAGCCTAAATTTAGCATTAAAAAGTAAAGAAGTTCCCTATATTATTAGTGATATGGGTGATAATCCTACAGCAGGAGGTGCAGGAGATGTAACTTGGACATTAAGAGAATTACTTAAAAGAAAAGAATTCAAAAGCAATGATGGACCTAGTTTAGTTTACGCATCCATACCGGGTCCAAAACTTATCAATAAAGCAATTAAACTTGGAGTTGGAGAAGTCTTAGAGGAATATGTTGGAGCTGAAGTTGATAGTCGTTACTCCCCTCCTATTAAAATTAAAGGAACAATAAAATCTATAAAACATGGAGATAAATATGCTGAAACAGAAGTTGTAGTTCAGTCTGGAAGTATTAGTATAATTGTAACCAAAAAAAGAAAGCCATACCATAAACTCATAGATTTTTTAGACTTAGAAATAGATCCACTAAAATCTGATATTATAATTGTTAAAATTGGCTATTTAGTTCCAGAACTATTTAATATTAGAAAGGGTTGGACTATGGCTTTAACACCTGGTGGAGTTGATCAAGACTTATCTAGATTAGATTATAAAAGAATAAAACGACCTATGTTTCCTTTGGATAATTTTGAAAACAAACCTGATTTAAGTTCAAAACTAGTAGAAACTTCAAATAAATATTAATTTAAATATCTAAACTAAATAATTTTAAAAAATACAGGATAGATTTACAAGTCATACTATTTAACTTCGTTCATATATCAACTAGGATGTTAATGTCTTGAATTAGTCTTGAAATTTCGTTTTCAACAGTCCCATCGTATATACCACGAATTTGTTTTTTAGTGTCAACCAAAATAAAATTAGGAGTGTGAATAAAATCTTGTAGACCTCCATCACCTTGATCTAATACAGCAAAATAACTTTTTCTAGCTAATTCATAGATATGTTTTTTTGATCCAGTAGTAATATTCCATTTACTATCAATTACACCCTTTTCAATGGCATATTTTTTGAGAACCTCCACATTATCAATTTCTGGTGTAACAGACATTGATAACAACATTATATTATTATTTTGAATAAATTCTTCCTGAATCAATAACATATTATTTGTCATGATGGGACAAATACTAGGACAACTTGTAAAAAAGAAATCAACTACATAAATTTTATTTTCGTAATCTTTTGAACTAACCTTAATTCCATTTTGATTAATTAAATTAAAATCTTTTACTCTGTGATTATCACTAACATTTCTAATACTTTTATCAACCAATTTTGGATTAAAATCTGTGGGGTTATAGATTGGAAGTTGTTTTTTTGAAACTTCATCGCAGGAAATAAAAATAAATAACAGTAAAAAAAATGGCTTACTTCTAAACATTATTTGCAATAGAAATTGAATTAGTGTCTAAAAACTCTTTTGCCTCAGAAATTTCTGGACGTGAACTATTAGTGTCTGCGCTTAACTTAACTAATTGATCGAAATAATAAACTGCTAATCTAATATCATTAAGTTTTTCAGCTGCTTTAGCTGCTCCATATATGCCATTAAATCTATATGGGTGACCTTTTAAATTTTGTTCATAGGATTCCAGAGCTTGTTTAGGTTTATTCAATGCCAAATAAAGGTCAGCTAAAAGTTCATCTGCTGGAATAATTTCACCAGGTGTGACAGCTGCTTTCGAGGTCTTACTCTCTAAATCAGATGCTAATTTCATATACTCAATCGCTTTATTAGAATTTCCTTTAGAATATTCAATCCATCCTCTTACTGCTTCAATTTGAATTGTAACTTGGCCACTTTCATAAGTATTTTTGGCATCATTTAATTTGTCACGAAGAATAATCAAAGATTTTAATTCTTTCTCTGCAGCGGCACTATTTCCAGTATTTGAAAAACCTAATGCTCTAGAAAAATGAAGCATTGCTTTTGGCCAATGTGCTTTATCCCAATCTAATTTAGTTTTTGGAAGCTCCAGTTGGGTAGCTAATTCCCAGTTTTTATTTTCTATTGCTAATCTAGATGGTACTGCAATTAAAGCATATGCTGAGGCAAAGTGATCAGCAGGAAAAACTTCTTTAATATTTTTCATTTTATTCATCTCTGCTTGTGCTTTTGCATTATCGCCAAGCTGAAGATATGCATAAACCAGATAGTCTAAAGCATGTATTTCACTAACCCAATTTGCATTAGGATTTACGGATTCTGCGTAGCATACTGCAGAATCAGCGGAATCAATGTTAGATTTAATTGACTCATTCCACAAGCCTAATCTTGTAAATATATGAGAAGGCATATGCTGTGCATGTGCTGATGAGGGTGCAATTACTGCATATTTACGTGCAGTTGTTAAAGCCATATGTGCTAGTTCCGGTGAATCGTAATTGTGTATTATATAATGAGCAATTCCAGGATGGTTAGGATATTTTTCAAACAACTTTTCAAGTATTTTTCCTGATTTTTTTTGTTTACTGTAGGTTTTGTCATTTAGATCTGCGGTGGCAAGCACAGAAAGGGAGTAAAAAACAGCTGTTTCAACATCATCGGGATACTTTATATACAATTCTTCCATTTTACTTTCGTAATTCAACTTTCTGGTTTGGGTGTCTAAATTTTGCCAATCTTTAAAATAAATACTAACAGCATCTATGTAATCTTTTTCTTTTTCATTGTTTGGAGTTAATGTTTTAGCAACTTTTAGAAGTTCTTCTCCGCGCTTAAGCGATTTTGGATTTTGTTTAAAGGATAAAGGATGATTTAAAATACTCATCGCTGCTCCCCAATATGCCATTAAACATTCTGAATCTTTATCTAAAATACTTACAAATGCTTTTTCTGCTTCTGCATATTCAAAAGAGTGAATTAAAGTTAGTCCTAAGTCAAAGGTTTCTCTCAAATCATACCTGCAGGAAAGGGAAAAACTAACTTCACCAAAATTAGGATCACCACATAGTAATAACTCCCCTCGATTTAATTCTAAATTTGCAAAAGCTGGTGATTCTAAAGAGCTTGTTTTTTTGTTATTACAAGATGAAAAACTTATAAAAATGGCAAATAGTAGTATTAATTTAGCTGAATGAGTCATGACTTTTAATTTTAAAAAGATATTTTGAGATTTTTTCTCAATTATAAAATTAAAAAAAAATATTATTTGATACCATCAATTATTAACCTTTCAATAAAAAAATAAAGATTTTAAAATAGTTACGATTTTTTTTTGAATGAAATGAATAAAAATTCTTGAAAAGTATTGAAAGGAGTTAAGTGACTCGTAATAAAAGAATTACTCAAGGTAAAATGATTTTTAAATTCTTTAATGAGAGATTCTTTGCTGTACCTGGTTACATCTAATCCGCTACACTTCATAGGGCCATTTGATGAAAACGTTGCTAAAATCAATTTTCCATTAGTTGTGATAGAGTTGTTTGTTAATGAAATGTAATTTTTAATTTGATTGTTTTTTTTTAAAAAATGAAAAGCAGCTCTGTCGTGCCATAAATCATATTTTTTTTTTGGAATAAAATTATTTACATCTGAAACTATCCAATTTACTAACAATGACTTATCCCCTAACCTTTTTTTAGCTTTTTCAATCGCAGTTCTTGAAATATCCAAAACATCAATATTTTTATAA
Source organism: Cryomorphaceae bacterium (assembly GCA_003331265.1). Taxonomy (GTDB): domain Bacteria; phylum Bacteroidota; class Bacteroidia; order Flavobacteriales; family Flavobacteriaceae; genus MAG-121220-bin8. Next base: position 5,859 of record QOPV01000042.1, read on the forward strand.
CCCATCTCTAAAAGGCTATCTACCAATCGACTTTCACCAGCTCCTATATCGATAATACTAGAATTTAGATTAATATTTAAAGATTTTATTAACTCTATAGATTTATCAGGGTATTTTTGATACCAACTTACCTCATTTTCTTTTTTATTTGAATATACATTTTCCCAATGTTTCTCCAATTTCTTATCAATCATATCTAAAAATATAAATAAAAATACTTTATATAAGTTTATAATAATTTATTTTACACTACATTCGCGAGAAATTTAATAAATAATATATTATGAAAAATGGAATTGTAAAATTCTTTAACGGATCCAAAGGTTATGGTTTTATCAAAGAAGAAGGTGTTGAAAAAGACCACTTTGTACATGTATCAGGACTTATTGACAGAATCGATGAAAACGATAAAGTTGAATTCGAACTTGAAGAAGGTCCTAAAGGGATGAGTGCAATCAACGTAAAAAAGATAGATTAACTTTTATTTACGTTAAGCACAAAAAGTTCATTTATCAATTTTTTTGATTTTTGAACACTCACATCGGCTATTCCAGCAAAATAGAGAAATTTAATAAGAGCAGTATGTTTCTTATTTACTCGCTCTTATTTTTTTGAAGTAGCCGTTTTTTTATACAATTTTAAACAATTGTTATTCTTGCAACTTATTTTTTAACCATAAAACTATACTGAACAGTAGCTAGTAAACCCCCAATGATTGGACCTAACAAATAATACCATAAGTAATATTTAGAAATCCCATCTCCAATGATTAGATGACTAATTGTTACTCCAATTGATGTAAAAGGATTAAAAACACCACCTGATGTTGGTCCAGCTGAAAATATTCCAATCATAAAAGCAGAACCTAAAACCAATCCATAAAAAGAATTATCTTTTAGTTTAGGATGAGTTTTTACATTTAAAAAAACATAAACATATAAATATGTAAAGAGAATTTCAAGAGTTAGAATTTGATAAATACCTGCAGATAAATTAGGTTGAACCTCCATTGGATTTGATGTAAGAAAAAAAACAACTAATCCAGCAAATATTGCTCCAATTAATTGAAAAATCATGTAATTAATTGAGTCATATAAAGTTATTTCTCTTCTATATAACATTGCCAGGGTAACAACAGGATTGTAATGAGCTCCAGAAATGTGAAAACCCATATAAATTAAAACAATTAATCCAAAACCTATTGCAATTGGATTACCAATAAGTCCAATAATTAAAACTAAAAAAAAAGTCCCAATTAGTTCTATCAAATAATTTTTCATAAATATAAAAGTATGAAAATGTTTAAATATTTGTTTCAATTTTTTTTGTTACTAAATAAACTCCCAAAAAAATTAAAAGCATTCCAATCGTATTTATTAATGTTAATGTGTCACTGTCAGTGGTTAGTGCATAAATAATACCAACAATTGGTTGTAAATAAACAAATGAACTTACAGTTGATGCTTTTAATGTTGACAAAGCATAAGCATTTAATAAATAGGTAAAGAAAGTAGTTCCAACGACAACATAAACCATGGGAAGTATTGCATCATAAAGGGGAAGGTTTGACCAGTCCACATTAGAAAAATCATTGATAGTTATAGGAAAGTTCATTAAGAATCCAAATAAAAATAACCATCTAAAAAGAGTAATGATATTATATTTTTCAACCAGCGGTTTTACAAATATTAAATAAAGTCCATAAGTTGATGAGTTTAAAACAAAAAGTAAATTGCCCAATGGAATGTTTGGTGCATTATACCCTGTTCGTGGACTATAAAAAATTAAAATTAAAGCTCCTATAAAACCAGCTACAATTCCAATTATTTTAATTGAACTTACTTTTTCTTTTAATATAATTACAGAAAAAGAAAAAACTAGTATTGGAACCACGGTTATTAATACCGAACTGTTTATAGGTGTGGAAAGCTCTAAACCTTTAAAAAAGGCAAGCATATTAATTACCATTCCTAAAAAAGAACATAATAGTATTCTTGGCCAATCTTTTTTATCAATTTTTTCATTTTTGAAAAAGACACTCAAAAACCAAAATAAAACGGCAGCACCTAAAACACGTAATAATATAAAAGCAAATGGTTCAATGTAAGTTGGCATTACATTTTTGGCAATTGTATGGTTAAAACCATAAATAACCGTAGCACCAAATGCAGCTAATAATCCTAAATTTCTTTTGTTCATTAATTATATATTTACAAAAATAAATTTGAGTAAATCTAGGCCTATTAATTATATATAATTAAGAATGAAAAAAATATTTATTAACCATTACTTATTAGTATTTCTACTTATTATTTCCTGTCAATTTAATAATTATGAAACGGTTGATAAAAACATACGATTTAGAGATCAAATTAAAACAGGTAATTTTTTAAAACTTTCAAAAGGTCATACATACTACGAAATTGAAAATAAAAATTCTAAAAAAACTCTAATATTTATTCATGGTTTTTCTGTTCCTTCTTACATATGGGATGATACTTTTAACTCTGCTGTTGAAAAGGGATATAAATCGATTAGATTAGACTTGTATGGGAGAGGTTATTCTTCAAATTTAGAAATAGATTACACTGATGAACTTTTTGCAAGTCAAGTCATAGAACTAATGGATGAATTAAAGATTCCAAAAGCAACATTAATAGGTTTGTCAAACGGAGGAAGAATAATCTCAAAAATAGCCTATATCAAGCCAGAAATGGTAGATAAACTAATCTACGTATCCGCATCAAGCTTTCAAGATCATTCTCCTCCATTAAATAAATCTGTAAGCGGAAAGGAAATAAATGATTTTATTAGAAACAATTACCCTACAATTTCCAAAGGTCAATTACTTGATTTTAAATATCCACAAAATTTTAAGGGATGGGAAGATAGATATGAGAACCTTTTACAGTACGAGGGTTTTGCAAGAGCATTAATCTCAACAAGAAAAAATCATATAAATCTTGATAAAGAAAATACGTTTATTAACCAATCTAATATCTCTTTTTTTACAATTTGGGGAGACAGTGACTCCGTAGTTATTTATAATAATTTTAAGGACAAGCTAAATAAATTAATGCCAAGAAGAATTGAATATTTTATTTCGGAATCTGGTCACCTTCCAAACATGGAAAATAAAATAGAATTTGAAGATTTACTTTTCAATCAAATACTAAAACAAAATTAATTTATATATTAAACTTTTAAAATCTATTATAGTCTTAAATAATTATGAAACATATACTTTTTACATTATTATTATCTTCTTTGAGTTCCTTTATTTACTCTCAAGAGTTTCAAACTGGAACCGCAATATCTACTCAATTTCAAAGAGTTCTTACTGATATTGCATATGGAAAAGAGGGAGGAATCGTTGAAATAGATGGAAGCAAATATTTTTATAAAAAATCACAAGATGCTGTCATAAATTTGTTCGATGGATACCAACCCATCCGAATAAAAGCGAATTATAACATAATAAAAGAGACAATTGAAATTGAATCTGAGGAAAAAATCCTAAATCTTAAACCTAATAAAGTTAGATCTGTTTCATTTCGTGATGCTAATTTTATAGCCTATCAAGGTAATTTTTACAAACAAATTACTCAAAACAACAATTTTTCATTGATTAGATCTATTATTTTAAAAGCTATTGAACCCGAATATAAAGTTGGAATTGTGGACAAGCCCAACTTAAGATATAAAAGAGCAGACGAAACTTTTATAGAAATGAATGGAAAAAAAAGAATGATTAGAATCAATAAGAAGGCTATTATTGAATTATTCAATAACTCTAAGGCCAGCGAAATTAAAAAGTTTATAAAATCCAATAAAATTTCTATAAGAGATGATGCAGAATTAAAAATTCTATTTGATACTTTTCAAGATGATTTAAAAAAAATTAGATGATTAATTGGCATAAAAAATATGTTGACAATGTTCTTAAATCCTGGGGGATCTCCAACTACCAAGCTATGTGGATCTCTTTTTTAAAAGGTCTAATTATCGGAGGAACTATTATTTATTACTTATTTTCTTTTTAATCCCCATCGCTAAACAAAGAAGGCACCTTTTTTTTGACTAAATAACCTTCCTTTCTTGAGGTTTCTGGAACATTGTACTCAATAATTTTAATTCCCAACTCTTTTTCTAACCATTGAGCAACTAAGTGGCGATGACAAAATTTTGTTTTTGCACATTTGCACATAATTACGGGTTCATAATCTCCAGTAATAAAGTTCAAGTGTTCTACTACATTCTGGGGATTTAATTCTTTTAGTTGCTCATTGTATAGTCTAATAAATTTATCTTCCGATATTTTCTTTTTATTTAAACTATTTAGTAGTTTATAATTAGGTGCCAAAGCCTTATATTCAAATTTTACTACATTGTAATTTGAGGGATAGAGTGCAATTGATACTGC
>QOPV01000043.1 GCA_003331265.1 Cryomorphaceae bacterium
TTAATTAAATTTTTTAATACAAATTGTAACTGAATAAAAAAAAGCTCCTCATATTTTAATCTAAACTGTGCTTTACTTAACAATAATTGGTTCTGGGGAAAATGTATATTATATAAAGCTTCGTATTTAGAAATTAAATTATGTTTTTCATTTATAGATCTACTTAAATTTTCTTTAAATGTTTTTTCTGATTTTTCAAATATATTTGATACTAGATCTCTGAACAATTTATTGTTCATTCCTTTAGAACTTAAAGATTCTGTAGAACTATAAATTGGAAGTAGGGTGTTTTTTAATGTTTTATTATGTTTTTCTAGAACTTCTGTTTCAGGGTGAATTATAGAAAATTTGTTATTAAACCAATTAAGTTTTCCATAAATAACATACTGCTTATTTACTTGAATAGATCTTTCTATCCATTTAATCCCCCTAAACCATACAACTTCTATCTCTCCATTACCATCAGAAAAAACACCAATTAGTCTTTTTATTTTAGTATTGCTTGAATGCCTTAAATCAATAAATTTTCCTATAATTTGAACATGAGAATTTGTATTTTCTAATTCAGAAATTTTATGGTACTTAGTTTTATCAATATATCTAAATGGAAAGAAGTATAGTAAATCTTGATACGTAAAAATTTTTAATTCTGACTTCAATAAGTCAGCTCTATTTGGACCAACTCCTTTTAAATAATCAATAGGTGTAATAAAATAATTTTGTTTCACAACACTAATATAATTTATTAACTTTATAAGGTAAAAAATAGCTTAATAAATTCAATAATCAAGTCAAATATTTATTTAATTGGAAGATTACCTTGGTCAATTAAACGACTCTCAAAAATTACCTACAATACATAAGAATGGGCCTATTATGGTTATAGCTGGTGCTGGCTCTGGAAAAACAAGAGTTCTTACCTATAGAATTGCTTATTTAATGGAGATGGGTGTAGATCCATTTTCTATATTGTCTTTGACATTTACTAATAAAGCAGCAAGAGAAATGAAATCTAGAATTTCTCAGATTGTTGGAGAAAGTGAATCAAAAAGTTTATGGATGGGAACTTTTCATTCTATTTTTGCTAGAATATTAAGATCTGAGTCAGAATTATTAGGATACTCTTCAAACTTTACTATCTATGATACTCAAGATTCAGATAGACTTATTGCTACGATAATTAAAGAATTAAAGTTAGATAAGGATTTATATAAATATAAAAATATTAGAAACAGGATTTCTTCTTTAAAGAATAATCTTGTGACAGTAAAAGCGTACTTGTCTAATCAAGAATTAGTTCAACAAGATAATGAATCTAGAAAACCAATGTTTGGAAAAGTTTATCAGACTTATGTAAATAGATGTTTTAAAGCATCTGCTATGGATTTTGATGACTTATTATTAAAAACTAATGAACTACTTAATAGATTTCCTGAGGTTCTAGCTAAATACCAGGAAAGATTTAAATATATTCATGTAGATGAGTATCAAGATACAAATCATTCACAGTATTTAATTGTAAAAGCATTAGCTGATAAGTATGAAAATTTATGTGTAGTTGGTGATGATGCTCAAAGTATTTATGGATTTAGAGGTGCAAATATTGAAAATATATTAAGTTTTCAAAAAGATTACTCAAATTCAACTGTATATAGACTTGAACAGAATTATAGATCTACTAAAAATATAGTAAACGCTGCAAACTCAGTAATAAATAACAATATCAATAAGCTTGAAAAAGAAGTATGGACAGAAAACGAAAGTGGTGAAAAAATTGAAATAAATCAATTAATTAATGATTCAGAAGAAGGAAGATTTGTGTCTTCATCAATTTTTGAAAACAAACACAATTTACAATTAAATAACGATGATTTTGCAGTTTTGTATAGAACTAATGCACAATCTAGATCTATTGAAGATGCTTTAAGAAGAAAGAATATTCCTTATCAAGTTTATGGAGGACTGTCCTTTTATCAGAGAAAAGAAATTAAAGATATTTTAGCCTATTTGAGAGTTATTGTTAATCCAAATGACGAAGAAAGTATTAAAAGAATTATAAATTTTCCAACTAGGGGAATTGGTCAAACTACACTTGATAAACTATTAATTTTTGCAAATGAAAAAAATATTAGCTTATTTGAGGTTTTAGAAAATTTAAATCCCCAAGAAATTAATATAAATTCTGGAACTAAAAATAAATTAAATGAATTCTTTTTATTAATTAAAAGTTTTCAACTATTGAATGAAAAACTTAATGCTTTTGAAATGGTTGAAGAAGTACTTAAAAGAATAGGAATAATTAATGTTCTAAAATCAGAAGGCACTCCTGAATCAATTAGTAGAATTGAAAATATCGAAGAATTAATTAATGGAATAAAAGACTTTATTGAGGGGGAAGAGGAGGTAGTTGACTCTAAAGGAACTTTAAGTGATTTTTTAGAAGATGTTGCTTTAGCATCTGAATTGGATAAAGACATTAATGAGTCAGAAAAAAAGGTTTCTTTAATGACTATACATTTAGCAAAAGGCTTAGAATTTAATCAAGTTTATATTGTTGGTCTGGAAGAAGATTTATTCCCCTCCGCCTTAAGTTCTACAACAAGAGCTGATCTAGAGGAAGAGAGACGACTTTTTTATGTAGCAATTACGAGAGCCAAAAAAAAAGTAACCATAACTTATGCTAAAACAAGATATAGATGGGGTAAGTTAAACGATTGTGAACCTAGTAGATTTATTACAGAAATTGATAAAAAGTATACAAGTTTTAGTTCTTCATACTCTACAGTTAGTCCAACAGATAGTTTAAAAGAGAATCATGATTTTATAAGATTTAAAAAACCTAAAAATAAAATTCAATTAAAAACATTAAAAAACAATCCATCTGTTAGTATTAGTAATTCAAATTATATAGATATTAAAAAAGGAGATCAAATTATACACAATAGATTCGGGAAAGGAAAAGTTATTGCTACAGAAGGGGAGGGGTCAGACAAAAAAGCTGAGGTCGAGTTCAATACAAGTGGAGTTAAAAGAATATTATTAAAATTTGCTAAATACAAACTAATTTAAAAACTAAAATCTTTTATTTTTTCTTTTATTTTTTCTTTTATTTCTAAAATTTCCTTTTGTTTTATAATCCCTTTCAGAGTTACTCCTATTTCTTTTAGCAGATGAATATCTTTTTTTCTTTTTTTCTTTTGAGAATCTTTTTTCTACTTTTTCTTCAGTTTGTTTTATTGATAAAGAATTTCCGTTAAAATCAATTTTTGGAATTTTTTTAATTAAATCATTTTTAATGCTTCCGTCAATTTCAAATATCGTGTATGATTCTCTAATGTCAATGCCTCCAATTTCAATTTCGTTAGATTTTAGTGCTCTGTTAATTAACGAAATTAATTCAATTGGGGAAACTCCATTTTTTCTTCCAATATTAATAGAAAAATTAATAAATGAATTTCTGTTACTAGACCTTTCATTAAAAGGTTTCCTGTTTTCTCCTTTATCATTCCTTTTATTTTCACTTTTAACATCCTTAGATTTATTATAATAGTCTAGAAACTTATTAAACTCCGCGGAAACAAAATGTTTAATTAAATCTTCTCTTGAGAGAGATTCTAATTTTGAATAAATGTCTTCCAAAAAGGGTTCAATCTGTTTTTGATCAACTTTAACTTTTTGAATTCTTTCAATTAATTTAAAAAGTTGTTTTGAACATATATCTTTTCCTGATGGAACATCTTTTCTTATAAAATTTATCTGAGATTTATTTTCTATTGATTTTAATTTCCTTCCTTCTCTTGAGTTAGAAATTGCTATAGAAATACCATTTTTCCCGGCTCTTCCAGTACGACCACTTCTGTGAGTATAAACCTCAGGATCATCAGGAAGAGAATAATTAATTACATGTGTTAAACTATCAACATCAAGTCCTCTAGCTGCTACATCAGTAGCTATTAATATCTGTAACGATTTTTGTCTGAACTTAGACATAACATCATCTCTTTGACTTTGAGAGAGTTCTCCGTGAATAGCATCCGCATTATATCCATCATTCATGAATTTATTAGCAATTTGTTGTGTTTCTCTTCTTGTTCGACAAAAAACTATTCCGTATATATCTGTATTGAAATCAGCTATCCTTTTTAATGTATCATATTTATCTTTTGAATTCACGTTATAGACATGATGCTCCACGTTTTTTGCTCCTGAGTTTAATCTTTCTACAGTAATTTCTTCTGCATCCTTCATGTATTTTTTTGAAATAGATCTGACTTCTTTCGACATGGTAGCAGAAAACAACATTGTCTGTCTATTTTTGGAGGTGGTATCTAATATATAATTCAAATCCTCTTTAAAACCCATACTCAACATTTCATCTGCCTCATCTAAAACGACTTTATTAACTATGTCTAATTTTAAAACTCTTCTATTAATTAAGTCTTTGGTTCTTCCAGGAGTTCCCACTATTATTTGAACACCTTTTTTCATAGATTTAATTTGATTTTCAATACTAGTTCCTCCATATACTGCAACAATCTTAACGTAATCTAGATGTTTTGCAAACTTCATTAAATCCATTGAAATTTGAATACATAATTCTCTGGTTGGGCAAAGAACAATTGTTTGAACATCTTTAACTTTACGATCAACATGTTGAATACAAGGAAGTCCAAAGGCAGCAGTTTTTCCTGTTCCAGTTTGAGCTAAGGCAATTAGATCTTTTTTTCCATTAAGTAGATAGGGGATAGCTAGCTCTTGAACCGCAGTTGGTGATACGAACCCCATTTCTTCAACTGCTTTTAAAAGTCCTTTATTTACGCCTAAATCTTTAAAATTGCCCATTTTTTTTATAAGGCTGCAAATATCGTTTATTTTATTGGGTAATTTTAAAAAGTCTTTTATTCTTTTTTAATCAAATGGAATTAAACAAAAAAACACACCATAGAGGTGTGTTTTTTTTGTTATTAAATAATTGCTATCTGTTTAATTTCCAGCAGCTTTCATTCCTTGTTCAATTAAATCATAAAATTGATCTAACTTAGGAAGAACTACTATTCTAGTTCTTCTATTCTTAGATCTATTTTCAGCAGTATCATTATCTGCTACAGGTACATAATAACTACGTCCAGCAGCAGTCATTCTTTCTGGCTGAACTCCGAAATCATTTTGTAATACTCTAACAACAGAAGTTGCTCTCTTAACACTCAAATCCCAATTGTCTAAAAGTACTTCATTTTGTATTGATTGATCATCTGTATGTCCTTCAACTAAAAACTCAATTTCAGGTTTATCTAAAACAACTTTTGCTACTTTTCCTAAAACTTCTTTTGCTCTTTCAGAAACTACATAACTTCCGCTATTGAAAAGTAATTTGTCAGAAATTGAAATAAAGACCACTCCCTTTTCAACATTTACTTCAATATCCTTATCATTTATATCTATAAAGCTACCTTTTAAACTAGTAACTAATGCTAAGGTTACTGAATCTCTTCTGGTGACAGCATCTCTCATAGTATTAATAGTTAAATCTTTTTCTTTCATACTTTCAAGTGATTTTTCAAGATTTTCAGCACCTTTTTGTGAAAGAGTAGTAAGATTACCCATATTGTTAATTAAATCCTGATTATTGTTCTTCAAAAAGGCAACTTGCTCCTTTAAAGTTTTTAAGTCAGCTTCTGCTCCGGCTTTTTCGTCGATACATGTGTTAAGTTTTACAGTGGCTGAATTAAGCAAATCTTTACTTTGCTGATTCATAGCCTCAAGAGCGGCATATTTTTTTTGAGACACACAAGATGGTAGTAAAAAAGATACAGTAAGTATCATTAAAAAGATTTTTTTCATGTTAATTAATTTAGTTTATTTAATTTTTAAATTTAGTAAAATATTATTACTAAGTTATTAATTTAACTCTTATTTAAGTCAGAATATTTTGTTTTTTTAAGAAATAAATAATTGTATATAATTGACTTAATAACGTAATATTTAGGTTTTTTATTGTTCTTTCTAAGTAACATATAATTTTGTTCAATAAGAATTTTATATCCATCCTTGTATGAGTAATTAGTGTATATTGCTTTTATGATTTCTTTAAAATGTATGAATTTCAAAAAAATTAATTGATTAATAGCATAAAGAATACTGATATAATGTATTATTTGCAATCTTTGAAATAATGAAAAATTAAAACCAGGAATGACATTAGTGTTCTTAATAATCATCCATCTATGATTTCTAATGTTATAAAAAAGTTTTTTTGGGTTGTGATAGTCAAAAGAACCTCCACCTAAATGAAATACAACACTTTTATAAATAAATTTTTTTTTCAAATTACTATTAAGGTTTGTAATTCTCCAACAAAGATCAATTTCTTCCATATGGTTGTAAAAATGCTCATCAAATCCTTTAAGCTTATTGAAAACTTCTTTTCTAATAAAAAAGCAAGCCCCTGATGCCCAAAAAATATCAATATTTTGATCGTATTGACCTTTGTCATCTTCAACTGTATTGAAAATTCTTCCCCTACAATAGGGATATCCGTAATAGTCTATAAAACCTCCAGCAGCTCCCGCATATTCAAATTTATTTTTATTTTTGTAATCCAAAATTTTGGGCTGAACAACTGAAAGTGATTTATCATTATTAAACTCCTGCAACACTGGATCAAGCCAATTACTTGTAACTTCAACATCGTTGTTTAACAAACAAAATATATCTTCATTTACATGCTCTAAGCCCTTGTTGTAACCTTTAGCATAGCCATAGTTTCTTTCATTTCTAATAATTTTAATTAGAGGATAATTATTCTTTATGAAATCAACAGACTCATCTTTAGAATTATTGTCAATTATGTAAATTGGATTATTTCCAGAATATTTAACAACACTAGGTAAAAATTCTTTTAAGAGTTTTAAACCATCCCAGTTCAGTATAACTACGGCAATCTTCATATTATTGGAAATTCATTTATAAAATCATAAGACTTATCCTGAATATTTATTTTAAAAATAAAGTGCATTATTCCATTAGTAATCATAATATAATCAGAATTTAAATTTTTATTATAAATTAAAGTTTGATCAAAAACTTTTTGATCTATGTTGATAGAGGGTGCTTTACATTCAACTAACATCTTAACCAATCCATTTCTGTCGAAAGCAACTACATCAAACCTTTTACTTAGCTTATTAACAATTATTTTTTTTTCTACTCCAATATGATTTTTTGAAACACCTTTCTCAATTAATAACTTAACCACATGTTGTCTAACCCATTCTTCTGGGGAAAGTAAAATAAATTTTTTTCTAATTATATCAAAAATATAAGTTTTATTATCTCTATTTTTAAGCTTAAATTCAAAATCTGGAAAATTTAATTTTAACATAACCAAAATAATAAATGAATTTACAGGAAATTAATAGTGTAATTTCAAAAATTAAAAATAAAGTTTTTTCTCCTATATATTTTCTTATGGGTGAAGAAACTTACTACATTGATTATATCACAGAACTTATAGATAATGAAGTTCTGAGTGATGATGAAAAAAACTTTAATAAAACTATCCTGTATGGAAAAGATTCCTCCGTTGAGGATCTGATATCTTGTTGCAAACGATATCCAATGATGAGTAAATATCAAGTTGTTATACTAAAAGAGGGGCAGGATTTATCTAGAAAAATTGAAAATTTATCAAATTATGTTTTAAATCCCTTAATGAGTACTATACTAATAGTTAATTATAAATATAAAACTTTAGATAAAAGAAAGAAATTATATAAGAACGTTCAAAAATTTGGTGTTGTAATTGATTGTAAGAAAATATATGAAGATAGAATTCCACAATGGATTTTCAATCAATTAAAGAATGATAACTTTTTAATTGACCCAAAAGCTTGTTCAATGCTAGTTGACTATTTAGGGAATGACTTAAAAAAAATAAACAACCAACTCAATAAATTAAAATTAATTTGTTCAAATTCAAAATCTATAACACCAGATTTAATTGAAGAAAATATTGGAATAAGTAAAGATTTTAATGTTTTCGAATTAAGAAAAGCAATAGGGGAAAAGAATTTGAACAAAGCATTAGTGATTTGTGATTATTTATCTTCAAACAACAACAAACATCCTTTACAGATGACTTTATCATCTTTATTTAATTATTTTATTCAAATTTTTCAGTACCATTCAATGGAAAACAAATCTCCTTCTAATGTATCATCTATTTTGGGTGTTAACCCATATTTTGTAAAAGACTATATTAATGCTTCATTAAACTATTCAATGAAAGATATAAGTAAGATTATAAGTCTTATAAAAGATTTTGATTTAAAAAGTAAAGGATTAGGTGTTAGTAATACATCAAATAATGATCTATTAAGACAACTCCTAATTCAAATTATATATTAAAAAATTTCTGGATAGTTTTCAGGATCATATTCATTCATAATATAGTTAGCCTTTTCAATAATATCATCAACTGAGGGTTTTGAAAAGTAATCTCCATCTGATCCGTATGCTGGTCTATGTGCCTTAGATGTCAACGTAATGGGTTTACTGTCCAAAAATTCAAAAGCATTTTGATCTTCAATAACTTTTTGAAGAATATATGAAGAAGCACCACCAGGAAGATCTTCATCTACAATAAAAAGTTTATTAGTTTTTTTTAAGCTTTTTTTGATTATTAAATCATTATCAAAAGGAATTAATGTTTGTAAGTCAATAATTTCAATATTAATATTTAGATTTTCCAGCTCAATAGCTGCCTTTTCAACTAATCTTAGAGTAGAGCCATAAGAAACTACAGTAATATCCTCTCCGACTCTTAAAACTTCAGCTTTTCCTAACAATACGGTAAAATCTGAAAGGTTATTTGGCTGTTTTTCTTTTAATCTGTATCCATTTAAAGATTCAATTAGTATTGCAGGTTCATCACATCTTAACAGTGTATTATACATTCCGCTAGCTTGTACCATATTTCGCGGAACTAAAATATTAATTCCTCTCAATGTTGACAATAGAGCACCCATTGGAGAACCTGAATGCCATATCCCCTCCAATCTATGACCTCTTGTTCTAATGATTAGTGGTGCAATCTGTCTTCCAAATGTCCTATAGTGTAAAGTAGCTAAGTCATCACTTAATATTTGAAGTGCATACAAAACATAATCTAAATATTGAATTTCAGCAATTGGACGAAATCCCCTTAAAGATAAACCAATACCCTCTCCAACTATAGAAGCTTCCCTAATTCCTCTGTCTCCAACCCTTTCTTTTCCATGAATTTCTTGTAAACCTTCTAAGCCTTGATTAACATCACCTATTTTTCCCGAATCCTCACCAAAAATTAATAAATTATCAAATTTTTCTAAAAGCTTGTTAAAATTATTTCTAAGCACAATTCTACCATCAACTTTTTTTGATTCATCATATTCTGCTTTGATTTCTTTTACATTATCTGCTCTAGATGAAAATTCATTATAAAGTTTAGAACTATATTTAAGTTGATTAATAGAACTAAATTTTTTTATCCAATTTTTTAGAACATTAATATTGGCTCCATTTTCTTTGATTAAAACTCTTAAAACTTTCCTGCTAATGGATAGTTATCTAAATTATATTTATTAAACTCTTCGCTTAAATCATTTAATATTGGTATTAAATTTTTTCTTGAATTTATGATTGGATTTAAATATGTTTGCCATGCGTCTTTTTTAGCATTCTTGACAATTTCTTTTGAATCATTTTCAATTACCTCTAATTCAGATTGAATAGCAATCTTATTGTCTAGGATCCATTCTCTCATTTTTAAATTACAATCATTTTTCTTTTCCCAATCTAATCTCTCTTTAGATTTATATCTTTCATGTGAACCAGAGGTGGAGTGTCCAATTGGTTGAGTAAGTTCTTTTACATGAACTATAATTGGAATATGCTTTTCTCTAGAAATGTCATTGGCTTTCTGGTATGTGTTAATTAAATTAGGATAGTCCCAACCATTAACTGTTAGAATTTCAAAACCATCTTTTTTAGAATTTCTTTGAAATCCAGATAATGCCTCGGATATACTTTGCTTGATAGTTTGATCCTTATTTTCAACTGAAATACCATAATCATCATCCCAAATACTAATTACCATTGGGACTTGATGGACCCCAGCAGCATTTAATACTTCAAAAAACACACCTTCACTAGTGCTTGCATTTCCAATTGTTCCCCATGCAACTTCATTACCATTTACGGAAAATTTATTTTTGTTCTTAGTTTTTAATTTTCTATATAATTTAGATGCTTGGGCTAAACCCAATAATCTAGGCATTTGAGAACCAGTACAAGAAACGTCAGAACTTGAATTTCTTTGATTTATTAAATCTTTCCATGATCCATCTTCATTTAAACTTACAGTGCTAAAATGAGCCCCCATTTGTCTTCCTGCTGACATAGGCTCCTCGCTAATATCAGTATTAGCATATAAACCAGAAAATAATTGTTTAAGAGTTAACTCATTAATTGCCATCATAAAGGTTTGATCTCTGTAATATCCTGATCTAAAATCTCCTTTTTGAAAAACTTTAGCTAATGCTATTTGTGGTAACTCTTTTCCATCACCAAAGATTCCAAATTTTGCTTTTCCACTCAAAACCTCTCTTCTTCCTAACAAACTTGCTTCTCTACTTGTTACAATAAGCTTGTAATCATTTAAAACCTGTTCTTTAAAAGATTTAAATGATATTTCCTTGTTAAGATCTAGATTACTTTGCATGATATATCAAGAGGGATCAAATTTATAAAAAATTGAAATTTTTTCCTATTAAAATTTAAAACCAACGTCTAGTAAATAATCCTGAAAGTGTATTTGGATCAAAGGATATTTTGAATCTAATTTTTTCCGAGTAGTTAGAGTGCTTTAATTCATTTCCCAAAGAGGAATAAAAAGGGAAATATAGTTCAAAATAATCAGTTAAAATATTCAATCTGATTCCGGAATCGTAAACTGTTTGAGCTTTATTATTCTTGTTTTTTATGATTGCTAAATCATAGTATGCTTCTACCCATTGCCACATGGTAATGCCAGAATTTAAAGAAATAATCCAATCATTGGAATAAGCTGGTAGTACTTTAGATTTTAACGCACCCTCAGAATTAACAAATTGTTGACTATAAAATCCTGTTGTTTCAGAACGCCCAAGTAAATTATAATTAAACATATAATCTCTGGCTTTGTAAGTTGAAAAACTGAAATAATCATCATTAGTCGAGTTTTGTAAAAATTTTCCAATAAAGAGCCTTAAATTATATTGCCTGTTGTCTTTATAATAATTTCTAAACATCATGGTGAATGAGTTTTTAATAAATGATTTATTAATTTGTAAATCATTACTAATAGAAAAACCTTTACCTGCATTAGAATTTGTTAAAATATATTTAGCATTAAAAATATTATAATTTGGATATTTGGCTTGTTCATTATTTTCTTCTCTATATATACTAACATATCTAAAACTAATTAGTTGTCTAAAATTTGATCTTAAATCAGGTTTTCTGAATGTAAATGTTAAAGATGGAAAAAAAGAAGTGTAAGATAAGTTCTCTTTGTAATGAAATGTAGAACCACTAATAAAATACTGAGTACTAAATAGCTTTTTATTTTCATTATACTTTATATACTTCAAATTAAAACTTCCTAGTATTTTTTTTGTTTTGGAGGAGTACAGTGGTTTTATTTTATAATTAAAAGGTTTTCTTATTGGCGTAATATTGGTTAAACTAACCCCAGGCATTAACCCATCATATAAATTATATCCGAACAATGGTATGTAGTTTAATTGATTTTTATATACATCTTCAAAATCATTAAATAAGATTAGCTTAAATGGCTTGTTAAATTTCTTAAATGATGCAAGATTATTTTTGTAATTTTTCTCGTTTATTAATTTATTTTTATTTATTTCTATAAAATCAAAATCCTCAGTTTTATAGGAAACAATGGAATCTTTTTTAAATGATATCCAATTTTCTTTGACTATAGAGTCATTTTTTATTAAAGAGATTTTTAATGGAATATTAGAATTGTACTTATTGGTCACTTTAAAATATGATTTATAATCTGATTCTTTAATCTTAGTAATTGCAAAATCTTTAAATGATTTTCTGTTTAAAAAATCATTAAAAAACCAATCTAGCTTTTTCGATGATTTTAATTCTAAAATATTTTTTAATGAAGTTTTATTATATTTTTTTAAATTATTGTTTGTTACATACTCTTTTATTGATTTATCAATAGTTTCATTACTTAAATACTCCGATAGCATTTTCAATCCTAAACCCATTTTATAGGGGTTGATTATTTTTTGATTAACTCTTGTCAAAGAATCTAATGTTGTTGAAATAGATTGATTTATATTTCTGCTTGAAATAATATTTTCGAATAACCTATATTGTTCATTAAAATCATAATTGGCATAATTTCTATTTTTAAGTAATTTAATTTGACTGTATTTTCCAATTAATTTTAAATCAGGATAATAAGTATTTACATAATCAATTAACAAGTATATTATAATACCCTCTAATTCCCAATAATTTTTTCTATTGTGAATAGAGATTGATTCGTTTAGATAGGTGTGTAAAAACTCTTTTAAAAAGTTGAACTCAAAAAGAAAAGATTGATCAAATGGACTAATAATTTTGGGAATATTATTAAGTCCATAAATAGGCCTTCGATTTCTATTATGGTTAGAAATCACAATATTTTCAAATTTATAATTTCCTAATTTTTTTTCTGTGTAATTAATAACTTTATTAATTAATGAATCAGTTTTAATATTATTTTTATTTACATCATTTAAAGGAATTTTATTTCCTATTTTATTATCAATGTAGGATAGAGTTTGATTAATAATTGAGTCTTGTTTTTCTTGAAATACTTCAAAATCAGTGTATAAATTAATTTTATTAAATGTGTATTTTTTAAAATTATTATTTTTAGTTAAAATAATATTAGAATTTTTTCTAATCTCAGGTCTTGAAACAAACTCTTTAGAATCTAAATTTTCTGTTATTTTTAGTTTATCTAAATCACTAATAAGACTATAAGGTTTGGGGTAGGTAAGATTAAATTCAAAATAACTCGGATCAATTGATAAATCATTTAAATCTAGATTACTTTCTTTAATCCATTTTTCATTTTCAATTTTTGAAAATGTAAAATACCAATCTCTAATGTTTATATCATTCGATTTATTAATTCCATATCCAGTAAAACTATCATCTGGAATTATAACCTCATAGTTAATGTTTAAAGTAATGGAATCTCCTTTATTTAATGTTTTTGATAATTTTATTTTAATTAAATCAATATTCTCATCCAATCTTGTATAATCAAAATTTTGACCATCAATATATATCTTATTAATAATTGTAAAACCTCTCTGTTTCTTAGTGGATCTTTGAAATGATAAAGAATATTCCTCCGAGAGTCTTTTTCCTAAATTTGATTTTGAACTAGAATAGGAGTTTGACCAATCATTTAAGATGATATAATCTAATTTTTTATTTGAATTATTAAAAAATATTAAAGATTGATTTATTAGTATTTTTTTATTTTCGATATCAAATTCTGCATTAATTTTGTATTTATTTTCCTGAGAGATTAATTGAAAAGAATATAATAATACTAATAATAAAACATATAACCTCATAAAGGAATTAAAAGTTGGGTCTTAATGATTTTTTCTTATAAAAAGCAGAAAGAATTTCAATTATTTCTTCTGGTGAGTCAACAATTGAAATAAGATCTAAATCTTTTTTAGATATATACTTATAAGTAAGTAATAATTCATCCTTAATCCATGAATAACATTTGTTCCAAAAGTCAGATCCAACTAAAATAATTGGAAATTTTTCTGATTTTTTGGTTTGAATTAATGTGATAGCTTCAAAAAGCTCGTCTAAGGTTCCAAACCCTCCTGGCATAACAATAAACCCTTTGGAATATTTCATAAACATGACTTTTCTCACAAAAAAATAATCAAAATCTAAAGATTTATCTTCATCTATGTATGGATTGTCATGTTGTTCGAAAGGAAGTTCAATATTTAATCCCACAGATGATCCTAAAGCTAATTTTGCTCCCTTATTAGCAGCTTCCATTATCCCAGGACCTCCACCTGTAATTACTCCAAAACCTAACTTTACAATACTTTTAGCTATCTCAATTGTTAAATTATAAAACTTATCATCTACATTGGTTCTAGCAGAACCAAATATTGATACACATGGACCAATTTTACTCATTTTTTCATAACCATCTACAAACTCTCCCATTATCTTAAAAACGGACCAAGAATCATTTGTCTTTACTTCATTCCAATTTTTTAAATCAGATTTTTCCATAACTTAAATCGAAGTTAGTTCTTTTTTTAAATATTCAGCAGTAGGACTCTTTGAACTCTTAATTAAATTTTCTGGTGACCCACTAAAAATTATTTCCCCTCCATTCCTTCCTCCGTTAGGGCCAACTTCAATAATATAATCTACAGTTTTTATAACATCCATATTATGTTCAATTATTATAATAGTATTACCCTTTTCTGCTAATTTATTTATCATTTCTAGTAAAACCTTAATATCATCAAAATGAAGTCCAGTGGTTGGTTCATCTAGAATATACATTGTATTTCCAGTATCTTTTTTTGATAATTCAGTTGCAAGTTTAATTCTTTGAGCCTCACCACCAGAAAGTGTAGTTGACTGCTGACCTAATGTTACATATCCTAACCCAACTTCTCTTATAGTTCTGAGTTTTCTAAAAATTTTAGGGAAGTTTTCAAAAAAATCACAACTCTCATTGATTGTCATATTTAATACATCTGAAATAGATTTTCCTTTGTATCTAATTTCTAAAGTTTCCCTATTAAATCTTTTACCATTGCAATTATCACAATTTACATATACATCAGGAAGAAAGTTCATTTCAATTTTTCTCAACCCTGCACCTTGACAAACTTCACATCTGCCTCCAACTACATTAAAACTAAATCTACCAGGTTTATAGCCTCTTATTAAAGATTCTTGTGTCATTGTAAATAAAGACCTTATATCACTATAAACACCTGTATAAGTAGCTGGGTTACTTCTTGGTGTTCTTCCAATTGGTGTTTGATTGATTTCAATAACTTTATCAATATTATCGATTCCCAATATTTTTTTATATGGCATTGGTTGCTTAACACCATTAAAAAAGTAATTATTCAATATAGGATATAAGGTTTCATTTATTAATGTAGATTTTCCGCTTCCAGATACACCTGTAATTCCAATAATCATTCCCAAAGGAAACTCTACATCTATATCTTTCAAATTATTTCCTGAACATCCAATCAGTGTTAATGTTTTAGTTGATTTTTTACGTCTTTTTCTTGGAATTTCAATTCTTCTATTACCATTTAAAAATTGTGCTGTAAGAGTGTTTGCCTTAATCATTTTTTCAAAAGTTCCCTTAAATATTATTTCCCCTCCATTTTTTCCTGCTTTTGGACCAATATCAATAATGTAATCTGCTTTTTCCATAATTTCCTTATCGTGCTCAACTACAATTATAGAGTTTCCTATATCTCTTAATCCTTTTAAAGACTCAATTAGTTTGGAATTATCTCTTTGATGAAGTCCAATACTAGGCTCGTCAAGTATATACAAAACTCCAACTAGTTGAGATCCAATCTGGGTTGCTAATCTAATTCTTTGAGATTCTCCTCCAGAAAGAGATTTAGATGGACGGTTTAGAGATAAATAATCTAAACCTACATTTAATAAAAAATCTAATCTCTTATTCAATTCTTTTATTATTTCCGATCCAATTATTTTTTTTCTTTCATCAAACTTTGATTCAATTTTAGAAAACCAATCCTTTAGAACTACAATATCCATATCACATAACTCCGAAATATTTTTCTTTTCAATGAAAAAATTCAACGACTCCTTGTTTAATCTAGAACCTAAACAACTAGAG